>JBDOMS010000467.1:0-4475 GCA_039831735.1 Pirellulales bacterium | reverse complement strand
CGTACGTGAAGTGGATCCATCTACCGATTGCGTGAGACACACTGCTGCACCCAAAAGACCAATCGCGGCACCCCAGAAGACATCACTCGGATAATGTGCTGACGATACGATACGTTGAAACATTGCCCCTACAGCAACCGTAATAAAGTACCACTTTGCATGCGGATAGCGGCTACAGAGTGCTGCTGCAAATCCAGCAGCTACTGCCGAGTGCCCCGATGGAAAACTCATCAAGTCACTTCCAGAAGCTCCAGAGAGACAGGCTGCGAATTGCCCGAAGGTCTCAAGTGGTGATGACAAACTTGCAAGATCAATAGATCGTGGCCGAACACGAACGACGAGGAGTTTCACAACGTTTACTACAAGAGCACCTGAATACGTTGCGAAGAAAAATCGAAAAAATGACACTGAAGGAAGCCATGACTGGCCTGTAGATCGTCGCCATAACGTTGGATCAAGTACGGCAACACCAATGATAAGTAAGCCAACTCCAAGTCCATGTGCTGCAACTTCAGGGAAATTGAGTAGTTTACGAATATCTCCTGGGATCGCTTCTGTTTGCATGATTCTTGCAACAGGTAGATCAAAGAAAAATGCAATCCATCCGCAAATAGCACTCATAATCGCGAGTGCTACAAGGCGATTTCCGTAGCGTGCACGTTCTGCTTTTCGATATGGACGGGAAAGATCAGTCATACCAACGAACGAATAGATTCTTAGCCGTGTGTAGACGACAAGGTTTGTGGGATGCTCAAACAGAAATGTACAGAACGTACTGTCAACAAACCCTCTTCGACAAGTCCGATGAAGGATTCAATTTTCCCCGAAAAAAGTCCCAAAATTCCACTTTCCTGAAATCGCCGTTTTACGTAACTTTCTACGCCCTGCTGCGCGGTTTCGAAAGTAATTAGTTTCATGCATCATTATTCTCGTCCAATTTTTGTTGTGTCTGCCGTTGCCATTGCCTTTCTTGCACTTGGTTTTCCCGCAACAGCACTCTGGGATGAAGATGAACCACGTTTTGCTGCCATTGCTGAGGCAATGGTGTCTACCGGAAACTGGATCGTGCCAATGTATAACGACACACTGGCTGTTGATAAGCCAGTACTCATGCACTGGAGTATGGCACTGTGTTACCTAGCGTTCGGTGTTTCAGAGTTTTCTGCACGCTTACCAAGTGCAATCGCAGCCTTTCTTACAGCACTTGCTCTGTATCGAGCTGGCGTGCAATGGTTCAATACGCCCACAGGGATCATTGCATCGCTGGCGTATATAAGCTGCATCCTTGTTGGAATAGAATCTCATGCTGCAACACCTGATTCAATTCTGACAGCATTATGCACATGGGCAATTCTTCTTGCTGCAGAGCAGGTTGTTCCTGTTCTGAATACGACACAGACCTCACGTCTCACTATTCCTCGTGCATGCCTTATAGGCTGCCTGCTTGGGCTTGCAGTGCTGTGCAAGGGGCCGATTGGATTTATCGGCCCACTGGCAGTCCTGTTCCCTTGGGTCTGGTTTCTCATTATTGGTGACAGAACCACACAACAACAGTTCCAGCTCAAACAATTCATGCAGAATGCTGTGACTGGGGCACTCCGTACCTGTACCACCTTGCGACTTGGAACCATCACGCTCTTGACGCTTCTTGTTTCGTTACCTTGGTATCTCCTTGTTGATGTCTACACCAATGGACAATGGACGCGAGGATTTTTCTTCATTCATAATATTGGCCGGGCGGCAGCAGCAATGGAAAATCATGGTGGCGGCATCTGGTATCACCCTGTGACACTACTTATTGGATTTTTTCCATGGTCCTGTTTTTTGCCATTTTCAGTTGTTCTTGTCGCATGGCGATTGTGGAGAGGCAACAAGTCGGCCATGCCTCGATCGATACATGGACTTCTTCTTGTGTGGATGGTCGTATGGATTGTTGGTTTCTCACTGGCGGCCACGAAACTTCCAAACTACATCATGCCAGCATACCCGGCTGCTGCATTACTCGTTGCCGCAGTGGGTGTTGACGCAGCATCTCGTGAGCAATGGCCTCATGCCCGATGGTTTGTGCTTGGACTTGCCTCGCTTGCCTTCGGCGGGGTGGTGTCAGCAGGAGCAATTATTACAACGACATTCTTTGGTATCACAGATGCGACTCCTTCAGCGCTTGTAGGAGTTGTACCCCTTTTTGGCTGTGTCGCTTGCTTTCTGCTTGCGAGACAGAATCATCTTGCAGCTGTTCATTGCTTCACAGTCACAGCACTCGTGTATACAACGCTCATCATAGGACCTGTTGCCTCATGGCTTGGACGAGCCAATGCATTACCGTATCTTGTACAGCAAGCACATGCCCACGCTGGCGGAAAGGCTCGAATCGGCACGCTTACACACAACACACCGAATATTGTTTTTTATTCTCACGGTCATGTTGCAGAATGGACAGGTAAAGAAACTGATCAGGTATTGAATTTCCTAAGAAGCGGTTCGGATGCCGTAGTGATTGTTCCTGCCCATCGCTTTGACCTGCTAGCTGATACTCTACCTGATAGATACGGAATCATAGATCAGCAGCGCCCACTCTTTCGGGAACATGACTTTCTATTGATTGGTGACAAACAAATAATTACTGCTCAGAAGAGGATAAATACGCCTCGCTAGGATCTTCAAATGCATGACCTCTGCCAGAAAGGCCTCATCGAATACTCCCAGAACGTTTTTGATATGCGGATCGTCGTTGTCGCCGTTGATCGTATACCTCGCGTCGTGTCACAAGACTTTCTACTCTCCCAGAATTCACGACATGGATAGAAGGATCATCAATCACAAATGGTGTTGACCATGTGTGACCATCATTAAAGTTACAAATATTGAAGAAGAAGGAATTAAGTCGCTCAGCACGGAACCCATATGGAAACTGGCTTGTGAGGTGATCGTCGGCAGTAAGATCATCAACACCAGGCCGTGCAAAATAGTGCACTTGGCCATCTGGCGACACTGACATACCAAAGGTCCACCATCCGAATTGTTCCAGAGGAATATCCCTGACAGGAAAATCAATTCCTCGCCGGTTTCCACGAACTTTGATGAGTGCTGAATCAGACTCAATGTTTTTTGACGTATCGCTTCGAAAGTGAATCCACATACCCGGCCAGTAGGGTTCAACGACGGGTGAACTCCCAGAGGCAAACAAACCTCGATTCGGTTCAAGCGTCGTTGTTCTCAATCCCAGACGGATTCCAAAATGAGGTCCGCTTCTGTTTTCCCATTTTTCTGCTGGTGGGAGCCACACTCGAACAACACAGCTAGGGATTTCACGAACTGGTATCTGAGATCCAAGACGTGTTGTAATACCGCATATCAGGTCATCCTGTTGTACCATTCGGGAGTACGTTCCGGGCACCCCCGAATGAAGGGTTCGTATCAGAAGAGCATGGTTGCTCTCAGGGAGGCCACCACTTGGCGTCGTGATCACATCCAGCAGATCAGGCTGGCCCCGCTCAGGCCCCTCGTTGAAACGTCTATTGGCCGAAAACCCCATTGGTCCCCGGGCATAGCCGTCTTCTTCACGAGAGCTTTTTGGATGATTGTGAATAAACGTCCAATCAGCATCCTCAAATGTATCACCAAGATATTCAATCTTTAGACCGGCGCCAGGAACAGGGGGGGACGAGACGTACTCAACAGCCGAACCGATGGTTGGAAAGAGAAATACAGATGATGCAAGGGAGGCGTAAAGTGCAAGTCGGATTATCATGGATGAAACGATAGAGCGGTTAGAGTATGTACATGGTGGAACCTTCACCATATGTTTGAACACCTGTGTGCTATCGGCATCAGATGCCTATGACAATTTACTCATAGCGACACAACGTCGCCGTCCGTACAACGTGCGCAAGCGGAACTGACAGAAACTCACTGCTTCTTGGGCTCTGCCCCCTCTCAATACGAGCCAGGCAATCTTATCTGTTGCTCGTACTGAGGAACTTCGCCACGTCCTCGCCAAGTTTTTGAAGGTCTGGCAGGTTGAGATACATCATGTGACCGGCGGGATAGTACTCGGTCTCGATGTGATCCCTGAATGCCTCCGGAAGCTGCATGTGATCGACGACGTAGTCGGCAGCGAAGTGAGGCGTCGCAAGATCGAAGTACCCACTGGCCTGGAAGACCCTGAGGCTCGGATTCTTCACCATGGCGGTTCGAAGGCGATCGGCGACGGCCACGGCTTTGTCCTGGTGCGGGACCGCAACGCGCTGATCATGGTGCGCGCGCTCGAGGCGATGTCATCAATGATCACCGGTGTAAGGTTGGATAAATCGGGCAGATTGGCGGCGGAAATACTGACGTCATAGTCGCCCCTGCGCTCCTTGCGGAGAACTGCGTAGCGAGCGCCGGCGAGGCCGGCGATCTCCTCGACCCACTGACCGCTTTCCTCGTCGGGACCGACAAGGACCGGATTGGGAACTTCCTGGCGTACCCAC
>JBDOMS010000095.1:0-4486 GCA_039831735.1 Pirellulales bacterium | reverse complement strand
GATGTATGATACGTGACGATCGCTAGAAAATACACGTTCCTCAGCAACGTTTTCTCAACCAAATAAAACGTCTGCCCTAGAGTGCCTCGACCTCGGTGAAGTAGGCTCCTCCAGCCCTGCCATGACTGTCATACAGGTATGTTATGAGTGAGGTTGGACCTTTTGGCAGCTCAACTTCAAATACCACACCATATGTGTGATTCTCGACTGGTTGCTCTTGAGTCAATCCAGCAATCTCGATCTTTGCCTTTTGTGCAATGAGCACTTTGTGAGCCTCTTTTGGAAATTGTCTTAATGTGATCCGGTACCTTCCAGCGCTTTGCACGTCCAGCATCCAAGGACCCGTGGTTTTAGGCAGTTTTTCTATTGTCCGAAAATTCCATGGTGGATTTCCAGTTGGCATATACCAATCTTGAGAACATAAAACCGTCGGGTTGTGTGATGGGTTGCCAATATCAATTCGCACCGGAGTAAGTCGTGGTGATACCCTCTCCCAAAACGGCTTATAGTAAGACCTCAATATTTTGATAACGTCGGCGTGGCTCTTGGAAATATCAATGCGCTGGGCAGGATCAATCTGAATATCATATAAGCTTTGGTGGCCAGAGTTGACTAGCCTCCATTGCTCTGTCAACACAACACTATACTCCCATGGTTTTGATGGGAGCGTTTTCGCACCAGCGCCACCGTGATACTGGATAATATGATGATCACGTGCCCACAGTTGTTCAGGATCATCAAGCAGTGGCCTGAGTGATATACCATCAATGTCATAATCGCTGGATACTCGAAGATCACAAAGGTCTGCCAATGTGGGTAGAATATCAATATGAGCGGCAATCCTATCAATATCTCGTCCGCCGCAAAGGCCACCGTGCGGCCAGTGAATAAAAAAGGGAACACGATGACCGCCATCATACACCGATGACTTCCGTCCTCGCATTCCAGCGTTGTAACCAGCTTCTGGCTCTGCATCGACGCTACTGAACGTTCCTCCACCTGATGTTCCGTTATCGGTCATAAAGATAAAAATGGTGTTGTGATCGATCTCAAGTGTTCTGAGCTGCGTTCTTAACAACCCTAAATTGTGATCAATATTTGCAATCATCCCATAAAAGTTCGCATTCACGACATCTGGGTTATCACGATAGGGCCGAGCCCATTCCTCAGGAACGCGATATGGTCCATGTGGAGCATTCGTTGGAAGGTATAAGAAGAATGGTCTGTGTTTGTTTTCCTGAATGAACCGCATCGCTTCACGAAACCACACATCAGTGCAATACCCATCAAACTGTTCAAATTTTCCATTTCGTTCATAGGTGTCGTCAAAATAATCATTGCCCCAGTAATCCGAGGCCTGTCCCACGCCGCCACATCGGTGCCAGACAACATCCTGAAATCCCCGATCCTGTGGACGGTGTGGTGCATTGTCGCCAAGATGCCATTTTCCAACCATTCCAGTGGTGTATCCATGTTCGCCAAATAGATCGGCCAGCGTTTTTTCATCCGTATGCATCATCGTGCGTCCAGAGCTTGTACGGTACGCTCCCGTGACACCCGGATGATTTCCCGTCAGCAAAGCAGCACGCGTTGGCGTACAAAAAGGACTGACATGAAAATCTGTGAATCGGACAGCATCAGCATGCAGTGCATCAAGATGTGGAGTTTGAAGAATCGCATTTCCATGGCAACCTACATCACCGTATCCCTGATCATCCGTCATCACAAGAATAACGTTGGGGCGGCTGCTGGTGCTTGACGCAAATGTTTGAGTAGCGAGAAGGAAGATGATAATCAGACTGTAGGGTGATGTCTTGAACATAACGATGACCCTCAAGGTGGATGTTATGGATGATGTCTGCCTGCTCCTCCATATTATGGACATTGGGAGCCCTTTGCAGAGACTCCCTAACAAAACAATACTGATTGATTCATTGCTGTGAAAAACCTATGTCCATTGAAAAAAACCAGTACGATATACACTGTGAATTAGAATTATTTGATCAACGACGCTCTTGTGAGCATATCGTGTATCAGCCATGCGTGCATCTGCATTAGTCGTTGGTGTACCATACTGCCATTTCAGACCCCGGGAGAGCACTATCCATGATGTTCATACAGGCGTGTTTTATCATCCTGGTCATAGTATCGAGCGCCTTCACACACGCAACTGCTGATGATCAACTCAATATTATTTGTTTTGGGGCTCATCCAGATGATGCGGAATACAAGAGTGGTGGCACAGCTTTACTGTGGTCTCAGATGGGGCATAACGTGAAGCTGGTATCTGTAACGAATGGGGATATTGGCCACTGGAATATGTCTGGAGGCGCACTCGCAAAACGCAGGGCCGCAGAATCAGCAGAAGTTGCGCGACGTCTTGGCGTGGAATCACAGGTGCTAGACATTCATGATGGCGAGCTTGTTCCATCATTGGAAAATAGAAGAACGATCACTCGACTGATACGCAAATGGAATGCTGATATTGTGATTTCACATCGTCCTTGGGACTATCACCCTGACCATAGATACGTTGGCGTACTTGTTCAGGATGCGGCGTATATGTGTACGGTTCCATTCTTTTGTCCAGATACGCCACCACTCAAAAAAAACCCTGTCTTTCTGTATTCAAGTGACGGATTCAAGAAGCCATATGCGTTTCGGGCTGACATTGCTGTCAATATTGAACCTGTCTTTGAAGAGAAAATAGATGCACTGATGGCACTCGTCTCACAAACATTTGAGGGGGGAGCACTTGGAAGTGCGGAAAAGATGGCCAATGCTCCCCCTGCTTCGAAACCAACTCTAAGGAGAGCATGGCTTCATGAGAAATGGGTCCGAAGGCAGAGCAACGAAGCTAACAATGCCCGAAACGCCCTAATACGGTGGTATGGGGAAGAAGCAGCAAAGACAATTCAGTTCGCAGAAGCATTTGAAATCTGTGAGTATGGGACGCAGCCATCACCAGCACGCATACGTGAGTTATTTCCCTTCTTACCGAGTGATTAAGGGCCTCACGACGTCGTCTGGGCGTTTCTCAACTCGTTTGAGGGGATCTGTATCTCGTACATGGGGGACCTCATGCTTGAACACCACTCTTATTCTGAAATCGGACCGCGTCCAAGTGCTCGAGAAGCCTTTCGGTCCCAACCAGCTGGCGTCCCACGAAACCAGTTTTTTGTTTTGTTGTCCATTTCCAGGCGTTCTCCTGTCTCACGATGGAATTCATCACGTGACAGGTTGTCTGGGACACTATCAAGCGTCTCCTCGGTCCATCTGCCCAAGAGCATTCGCATCCGCACCAACGATTTCTCATACTGCTGATCTGAAGCCAGATTGTGCACTTGAAGTGGGTCATGTGGAGTGTAGTACAGTTCTTCAACCGGTCGTGGTGTCAGAAAAATATCAGCCTGCGCGTCGGTAAGCTTCGTTGAGTCATCACGAGCCTTACGCAAGGCAACATGGGAGGGTGATCGGACTGAATCAGCTGGTCCCTGCCAGGGAAGGTTTGGGCGGTTGTTCTTAATATAGAGCCAACCATCATCAGTCCGAACAGATCGACCATGTGCTTCATAATCATGCCAGTTGTGCTCAGAAAAGGCGACTGTGCGAACAACCGCTGTGGGTGAAGTGATCGTTGGCAAGAAACTGACTCCCTGCATTGTTTGTGGAACATCTACGCCTGCCACACTCAGCACTGTTGGTGCAACATCAATCGCGCTGACAAGGCTTTTCGTAGGCGTGCCTGGCTGCTGAAGTCTTTTCGGCCAATGCACGACTAGGGGTGTTTTCATGCCGGAGTCATGGAGGCGGGTCTTCGCCCGTGGAAATGGTCTTCCGTTATCGGCCATGACAATAATGAGGGTGTTCTCGAGCATCTTTTGTCTTCTGAGTTCGCTAATTACCCTTCCAATAAAGTGATCAAAACGCGTCACTTCATTGCGGTAGGAAGCGAGATCGGAGCGTGTTGCCTCGTTATCGACTAGAAATGCCGGCACATCTCCATCTCCATCCTTGTGACGAGGACCATATTCTTCTTCAATCCAGTCCCTGTCACCATCCCAAGCACGATGTGCATCAAGTGAGGCAAACCAGAAGAAAAAGGGCTGATCCATTGGTCGATTCTTTACTGTCTGCACCCATTCGGCATGTCCACCTCGATTGCTTGGGCTTACACCCCGACTCACAAAATCAAATGCCGGAGGTTGAGACGACTTCTTCCCTTCAACCGACGACATGTGGTGTTTTCCAACTAAGGCTGTGTAATATCCCGCATCCTTTAGGAGGCGAGGAAACCAAGGAAGATGTGCTGCAATGGGTTGATGGAGTTCACTCGCACGACCGCAATTGTGAGGGTAGCGACCGGTAATAATGCTAGAACGACTCGGAGAACAGCTACTTGCTGTCAAAAAGGCGTTATCAAAACGACGACCCTCCTTCGCCAATTGATCAATATGTGGAGTTCGCGCAACAAGACCAGAATAAG
>JBDOMS010000193.1:0-20044 GCA_039831735.1 Pirellulales bacterium | reverse complement strand
GACGAGTGCCTTACAATTGCCGAGGCACTCAAGCCAGCGGGATACACAAGCTATGCCGTTGGAAAGTGGCATGTGACCAAGAGTCTCGTCCCGAAGCATCCTGAGTCACGTCATAATTGGCCTCTTCAGCGAGGTTTTTCTCGTTACTACGGAACTATTACAGGAGCTGGAAGTTTCTTTGATCCAGGGTCACTCGTTCGAGACAATCAGCCGATTTCACCGTTTGCTGATCCTGAGTATTCATCAACAGAGTATTACTACACAGATGCTATCAGTGATCACGCTGTACGATTTATCAAAGAGCATAAAACTTCAGAACCTTTTTTCATGTACGTCGCTTTTACGGCGGCGCATTGGCCAATGCATGCAAGCAAGCAAGATATCAAAAAATATCGGGGTCGTTATGCAGAAGGTTACACAGCTATTCGGGAGGCTCGATATGCAAAAATGCTTGAGCAGGGAGTGATTACTCAAGCCAACACCACACTTTGGCCATTTCCAGAGAACCTCGGTGAGCACGGAGAGTATTGGCCATGGGATGAACGCAACATGGAAGTCTATGCAGCGATGGTGGACTGTATGGATCGGGGCATTGGTAGAATCGTCGGGTCACTCGAGGCAACCGGACGACTTGAGAACACGCTTATCTGTTATATCCAGGATAACGGTGGATGTGCTGAAGGGATGGGCCGCAGGGGTGAAGGTAAACCGCGGGCTGATGCCCCGTCGCTACCACCTATTTCAAATGAGTTGATATACACGGATATTCGCCCAAGCCAAACGCGTGATGGCTATCCTGTACGACAAGGAAAAGGCGTGATGGCAGGACCAGCAGATACGTATATTGGTTATGGAGAAGCTTGGTCAACGGTCTCCAATACACCTTTTCGAAAGCATAAGCACTGGGTCCATGAAGGCGGTATCTCGACTCCGTTGGTAGCTCATTGGCCAAAAGGCATTCAAAAGCCTGGAAGCCTTGAGTCAACGCCAGGCCATCTTATTGATGTTATGGCAACCTGTGTTGATCTTGCAGACGCCACATATCCTGAAAGCAAAACACCACTTGAAGGATGTAGCCTTGTTCCATTGCTTCAGGGAGATGCGATTGATCGTGAGGCAATCTACTGGGAGCACGAAGGAAATCGGGCCATTCGTGTTGGGAATTGGAAACTCGTAGCAATGAATGGGAGGCCTTGGGAACTCTATGATCTTTCGAAAGATCGTTCTGAACAGAACGATCTCAGTGAAAAAGAGTCGGAAAGGGCTAGCCGTATGGCTGCGATGTGGGAAGCCTATGCTGCTCGAGCGAATGTTGCTCCATGGAAGGAAGTGACTAAGAAAAAGTAATCAGTAATCCAGCTTCCTGTTACATGCGTTCCAAGAATATTCTCATCATGATGGCTTCGTTAACAAAGTTCATTTAGAATTGCCTTTTTCGGCAGTAGTGGGTTGAAAAAGGACTTGTTTTTCAGCCGTTCCATTTTATTCAGGCACCGCGTCATGTGTTTGGATATGCTTGGTTTCCCTCTTGGAGAAACGTGGTATGAAAGGTCGTTATCTTTTTTCCGTATGTGCCATGGTCCTGACATGTGGTTGGATGCATGCGGTTATTGCGAATGCAGCGGAATCAGGTGAGGTTCTGCGTCCAACAGTCGGAAGGGTCGAACGACTCGATCCACGCTTTGACGAACTTGTGCCTACGGACGCCGTCATTGAAGTTCTTGCAACAGGTTTTGAGTGGTCAGAAGGGCCTGTGTGGGTACCAACGAATCGGGGGGGGTTGCCTGCGAACTGCCTGCTGTTTAGTGATATTCCCAATAACAAAGTGCACTGTTGGAAGCCTGGCGAAGGTCTGAGTACGTTTTTGGAGCCAGCAGGTTTCACGGGTTTTGCTGCCTACGGAAAAGAGCGAGGCAGTAATGGCCTAACGTGTGATCATCTCGGCCGCCTGCTTTCATGCGAGCATGGCGATCGCCGCGTGAGTCTTCTTGAAAAAGATGGAGGAAAACGGACGGTGGCTGATGCCTGGAACGGTAAAAGATTGAACAGCCCAAACGATCTGGTTGTTCATTCATCAGGTGCAATCTATTTCACAGATCCTCCGTATGGTTTGCCAGAAAGATTCGATGATCCACGTCGTGAGATAGATTTCTGTGGTGTCTATCGAATCGATGCAGAAGGGAATGTTTCGTTATTGTGTGAGACAATGACGAGACCAAATGGCCTTGCATTTTCGCCAGATGAGAAGCATTTGTATGTTGCTCAATCAGATCCATCAGCACCTGTCTGGAAAGTATTTAACGTGACATCTGATGGCATGCTTGATGAGGGCAAGGTGTTTTTTGATGCATCAGGCCTTGCAAAAAAAAGACGCGGTAATCCCGATGGCCTCAAGGTGGATGTTCATGGCAACCTTTTTGCAACAGGCCCCGGTGGAGTCTTAGTGATCTCCCCAGAGGGCACGCACTTAGGTACACTCCTCACAGGTCAAGCAACCGCCAATTGTTGTTTTGGAGAAGATGGTCGTACCCTTTTCATTACGGCAGACGCACTCCTGTGTCGCGTTCGACTTTCAACGCAGGGCCGGCTTGCAGGGACAGGTAATAAAACATCGGTAAACTAATTTTTTGAACTCACGTTCGATTTGGAGGATACGAGTTATGGCTGGAAAGAATGCTTCTTCAGACGCTTCAAATACATCCAAGGTGTCGAGGCGTTCCTTTGTGAATGCATCGGCTGCAACGGTCGGTGCTTTGGCTGCACCAGCATCGGCAGCTGTTGCAAACGCGAATAGTCGTCTTCGAATCGGATTTATTGGTCCTGGAGGGCGTGGCTTTGGAGCACATGTTAAGACGCTTGCCAAGCTTCACAATGAAGGGCTTCCAGTCGATCTTGTTGCTGTGAGTGAGGTGTATAAAAAGCAGGAAGATACAGTCTGCAGCTACATCAAAGAGCAAACAGGGCGTGAGCCGAGTCGCTATGTGGACTATAACGACATGTTGGCCGATAAGAACGTCGATGCAGTGTGTATTGGTACGCCAGACCATTGGCATCATCGACAGATTGTTGATGCCTTGCGGGCAGGCAAGCACGTCTACACCGAAAAGCCAATGACTAAAACGGTGGAAGAAGCACTTGATGTTGCCAAAGTATGGCGGGAAACTGGTCAGGTCGTGCAGGTTGGGGTTCAGTCAACAAGTTTGAAGGTTTGGGATCAGGCGCGGCGTCTTATTGATGAAGGCAAGCTTGGAAAAGTGCTTGGTTTCCAAACCGAATACTTTAGAAACTCGAATCGAGGGCAATGGCGAAACTACAAGCTTGAGAAGGAAATGTCGCCAAAAACCATTGATTGGAGCCGTTGGCTTGGCGTGACAGCAGGTCTTGTTCCTGAAATGCCTTTTGACCGAGCTGTGTATAAGCAATGGCGGTGCTACTGGCCGTTCGGATCAGGCATGTTTACGGATCTATTTGTTCATCGAACAACGGCCATGCTCAAGGCGACAGGCCTTCGATTCCCAGGCCGTGTTGTTGGTGCAGGTGGTATCTACCTGGAACTTGATACTCGCGACGTACCAGATGTTGCGACAGTCGTAGCCGACTACAACGAGGGCTGTCAGGGGTTGATTACAGCGACAATGTGTAACGAAGCCTCGCGTATCAAGCAAATGATCCGTGGTCACTATGGTGCATTCGAGTTTGGAAACGGTGAAAGATTTACAGATTTCAAATTCATTGCAGAGCGACCACAAGTAACGCTTAACAGTAAAATCAAGGACGAAACCATCGAAAGTGATGGTGACGTTGGCGTTGAAAACAAGGGCAATACGACGTATTTGCACTTCAAAAACTGGGTTGAGTCAATGCAGGCAAATGACCCACAAATGTGTAATAACACGCCAGATCTTGGAGCAGCCGCAGTCGTTACGGTGATTCTTGGTGCCATGAGTTACCGATTCGGCAAGGTGTATCATTTCGATGAAGCAACCGGAAGGTATTCCGATGGAAGTGATGCATGGGCTCACCAATGGGAGACACTTTCTGAAAATCATGGAAAGCCAAAGCATGTTCCTGGTTGGGCGGCTGGTGATACCGGCAGCACCATTAAGGCTCCGGATCATCAGAAACTTGCAGGGCCGTGGATTGATGGTCGGGATCCAGCGGTGTGATCTCCTTGTGGTTCATTGGATTGTTGTGGTGGCACTGCTAGCTGCGTCGATTGTTGGTTGTGAGCAGATAACCTCTTCACAGGCAGTCGATTCAGAGTCTGGCCATAGTGTCGCATCGCAAATACAGGATGTTCAAAGTGGGCATGCACATCAACTTGTAGCTGCAGAGCCTTTTGTTGCAGATAACTGGAATGCGATTCGTGGCCTCAAAGGTCTCAAAACACTTGTGCTGACCGCTGGGGCTGCCAATGATTCAGATGTCGAGGTGATTGCGACACTTCCTGATATTCAGCGTTTGGTGTTGCGTCATTCTCCTCTCTCTGACAAAGGCATGAAAGTACTGAGTCACTGTAGAACACTACGCGATGTGAATGTTCCTCAGGCAGCCTGCTCAAGCTCAGGGCTTCGCTTGTTGGGCTCTCTGCCGCACCTGCAACATTTGCGAATTGGTGCCTCAACCCTTCGTGGTCCAGAGGTATGTGAGGCAGTTGTCACGCTCTCTCATCTCAGAACGCTTCATCTCATTGATATTGATATTGGTGATGAGGGTCTTGATGTGCTGTCAGGTCGCCCTGATTTATGGAGTCTGTATCTTGATGGTGCTGGAGTTTCAGATGTCGCATGGGAGAGATATTTCGAGAAGTGTCCAAACGTGCATGTTCACATCGACCAAAGGCATCATGACCGAGATCCTCTGGTTGGGCATGAACAATGAGAAGTTAGTACACTAAAAATCATATTATTGTGTTGTAACGCAGATTTCTTGGAGAAACGTGATGTTGAGTCAAGTGAGAAAAAAAATGCATATTCCTGTCATCGCAGTGATTGTTGGAGGGATTGTCGTTGCTGGTACTGGGATAGCGTTTTGGCAACACAACCAGGCTGATTCCGTCACGAATGCTGCCAACAAATGGATCGCAACACTAGACGCCACCCAGCGGGCACTCGCGCTTCGTCCGTTTCAGGATGAAATACGGACCGATTGGCACTTTATACCAAAAGATAATCGTAAGGGCGTTCAGCTTCGTGACATGACGCAAAGCCAGAAGGATGCAGCATTCAATGTTTTGCAATCTGTCGTGTCGTCTGTTGGGTATACGAAGGCGACAGAAATTATGCGGCTTGAAGAAATACTGAGACGTCTTGAGGGGAAAAAAGCAAGGAACGTGCGAGATGATCAGCGGTATTACTTTACACTTTTTGGAATACCAGATGCTGTTGGTTCGTGGGGAATATCGATCGAGGGGCATCACCTGTCACTGAACGTGACAATACGTGATAATCAGGTTGTGGATTCAACGCCTCAGTTCCTTGGAGCGAATCCAGCGACGGTTCATACGTCTTCTGGAGGCTTGCCGCCACTTGGTCATCAGGTTCTTCGGGACGAGGAATCATTGGCTTTTCAGCTTGTTCAGTCTCTCAGTGATGTACAACAAGATCAGGCAGTTATTGCGACAGAAGCACCACAAGAAATACGGGCTGCCGGAGAGCCTCAGCCTGGCAATGAGCCGATGGCAGGAATCGCCTATTCAGAACTCAGTCCGAAGCAGCAAGCACTGCTTCGCAGGCTTATTGAGACGTACTGCAAGGTCATGCCAGATGTTGTTGCGAAAGCTCGACTGAGGGCCTGCGAGCCATGGCATGAGGTGCGCTTTGCCTGGGCGGGGAGTCTTGTGCCAGGAGTTGGACACGGGTATCGAGTCGAAGGAACGAACTTTGTGATCGAATTTGTCAACGTTCAGCCGGATCCAGAAGGGAATCCTGCTAACCACATTCATTGCGTTTGGAGAGATAAAACAGGGGATTTTGATCTACCTAATGAAGGCTAGGCCGTACTGCCACTAGAGATACGAGCGGTCTTGTATAGCCACATGGTTCGCATGCGATATTCTTTTCTGACGAGCCACACCACTTGGAAGTAGGAAATACTTTTCTTCACCACTTGACACATATGAATATGAGTATAAGATATCACTTATTGAGATAGAGTCTCAATATCATGTCCTCTCATTTGGTGCTATTTACAAAGGAAATTCGGACCTATGAAAACATCTTTTCAGCGTTTAGGGAGTGTTTCGCGATCGGATCGTATGGGGTTCACGCTGGTTGAGTTACTTGTTGTTATCGCGATCATTGGTGTGCTGATCGGCCTTCTTTTGCCTGCTGTTCAGAGTGCCCGTGAGGCAGCTCGTCGAATGTCGTGTGCCAACAATTTCAAGCAACTCGGCCTTGCCTTGCACAATTATGAAAATTCGATGACACACTACCCAACGTCTTTTGAGACAAATTCGGCTGGTGATGATCTCTCAGACTGGTCTGTTCCTGCAAAACTTCTTCCCTATCTTGAGGAAGCCACTCTTGGTGATGGCGTTCGTCAGGCCATTGGAAATGGAACATCGTACAAGTCTCAACAGGTCGATGGGAAGAATCTCTGTAACTATCGAATTTCTGCTCTTATGTGCCCAAGTGAGGTCAAGGATGAGCCACGTGATACGCGATATTATCCACTCAATATTGCTTGCAATATGGGAACAGGCACGATCTTGGGAACTGGTAATTCACCGACACATGATGGTGCCTTTGGTGTGAACTTCAAGGGTAAGCCACGTGATATGAGAGATGGCCTTTCCAAAACCCTTGCATTTTCTGAGGTCAAGGGTTGGACTCCATACGTCCGCGATGGTGGTGGTATGGCTGCAGTTCCAGACGGCTCAGACGCTACTGTGCTGCAAGGAGAGGCTGGTAGTTTCAAGTCTAATTCAGGGCATACTGAGTGGTGTGATGGACGAACTCATCAGGCTGGATTCACCACTGGTTTTACTCCAAATACAGTGACACCAGTCTCTGGTGCTCCTGATGGAGATTACACCTCGATGCGAGAAGGAGGCGGCCGAACAGGTCCATGTATCGCCGTCGTAACATCTCGTAGCTACCACGCTGGTGGTGTTGTCAACTCACTGACCATGGATGGTTCAGTTGCTTCAAGAGCTCCTACGATAGCCCTCAATGTCTGGCGAGCTCTGGGAACCAGAAATGGTTCGGAAACTGTTGCTCAATAACAAAGGGGCGTGAAGTTCGAGTTCAATAAAGTTGGAAAAAGTAAAAGTAAAAAAGTCCTGACAAGGGGGGAGGCTTCATGCCTCCCCCCTCTTTTTAAGGATGATCTGTGGTCAGCCTCGAGGAAGACGTCTTAGAATGGCCACCACCAGGATGCCTCGAACTCTTTAGAAAGGACGATCTCAGGGTTGTGGCGGAGGATCTTGATTGTCTTATACGATACGTTTTCCAATCCATAGAGCTCGACGCCATTTTTTCTTTGTGCCAAAACACGAGCAACCTCTGGTGATATTGTTTTTACGCCGTCAAGATAAAGCTCGCCTTTGTAGTTGAGCAGTGCTTTGGCAACAGGTACATCGATCTCTTCAATACCATCGAGGTGGAGCCAACCACGGTGACCTGCCAATGCTGTCGCAACGGCAGGTGACAGTTGCTTGAGCCCGTTAAGATGGAGCCAGCCATGATGATTTGCGAGCGCCGTAGCGGTTTCTGGACAAATGTCTTTGAGGCCATTGAGAAAGAGCTTGCCACGGGTCTTGGCAAGTGCAGCAGCAGCATCGGGGCGAAGGGTACAAAGGTTATTAAGTTCCAGATTGTCCGGATTCTTGGCAATCGTCTGATGAGCATCAGCAATAGAAAATGCATGCTCTGCTTGTTTGTTCTGAGAAAGGTCTGTTGCCAAGAGTTTCGGCTGAAAGAAAAGACAGCACATCGTCACAGCAGAGACGTGCAGTATGTATGATGCAGGAATGTCTTGTGTTGGCCGAAACTTCATCTGGTTCCCTTCATTTCTTCAAGGGTAGCCAGTCACGTCTGTCTGAGGCAAGTGCTAAAGCCCTAAATCACTCAATGGACTGGCACATCTTATGAATTGAGATTCATTCTCAGAGAACGGACGATCACAAGCGTTCGAGCATCAGTTGCCTGCGATCAGAAGCCATATCAAATATCTTAATCCTCGGCTGTGCTGACCCATTAGTTTTTTTTGAACATCAGTCTCAGGCCAACGTCATCATTCTTTCCCTTCTCTTTTGATCCACGCTCAGGAGGGCCTCCATCGTCTTTGCCATTTGGGCCTACAGAATAGATAACAAGAGCATCATCAAGGATTTTCATGGTCATGGCAGCATCGTTCATATGAGGATCCATGGGACGCATGGAGAGGCTATCAGGTATAAGGTCTTCTATGTCCGAAGGAACGTCGCCAGTTTTGATTCGATGAATAGTCGCCGCGAGTGCAACCATAGCAGCCTGATGCAGCGATTCACTTCGCACGCGAGCCTTGAACACTCCAGACAGGGCAGGGGTGAGCAGTCTTGCCAGAATACCGGCATTCGTTCGCGTAAGTTTTTCGTCAATGGCCTTCGTTTGGCGCATGACGTTGTCGTACGGTTCTGAGAGTGCCAGAAGATTGTGATAGCTGCTCATAGTTGATCGATAGAGTTCATAGTCCTGAGTAAAAAGAAACACTCGATAAAAAAGTGGGAACTGTATCTGATATCTCTGCGGCAAGTTGCTAAGAAGATTCATGAAGCCCTCATCATTTCCAAGAATCGTCACTCCAAATAAACCTGTACAGAAGTCGGCGTACGTTTTGATGCCAAAGGCTTCTTCACTAAGAATATGGCGTTTGAAAGAAGGCGTTACAGCAATGAGGGTATAAATGTTCGCTCCCTCGAGTAATTGCAGATCATTCTCAGTCGTGTGAGTTAGTACCTCCGTGAATGCATTGAGTGCAAAGCTATCGATACTTGCTCCAACGAGTCCACTGATGAGACATGGCTCACTCGCAGCGTGTTGTCGAATGCGATAAAGCACCCATACATCTTCAAGTGCTCCAGACACGTCACCTTTGGATGCCCTGTTGCGTACAGAAAGGCAAACCAGCTTTGACATGCTGCGGATGGATTGCAGTTCAGGAAGAAGCATCGAAAAACTGGGTCGCGACCAATCGCGATCAATGCGATACACCTCTTTTTTTGCTCCCCGCCGGATGATTGACAGGGTCTTATTGTGTCGTGCTAAAGCATTTTCAACAGAGGATGTAGTTGGGTCGATGGTCTCGGCTGTGTCTAAAATGTTTGTAATCTCCTTGTCCGCATTCATTATCTGAAAGGCAGCTCGGTAAAACGTTGCAGCATTGGAAAGATCACTCACCTCAGGAATGAGAACAGATGCCATCAGGTCAGCACTTTCTCGCTTCATGTCATCGATGCGTCCAGATGCCTTTGAGTCCAGGGCAAAGAGGATTCCTCCGGCTGCAAGTTTTGAAAGTAAAAAGGCAAGGAACAGGCCGATGACTGGCCAGCGTGCTGCCCTCAGGGGCGTAGTATCAGTGTCTGGTGGAGTGAGGCCACCTCGAAGAATACAGAGCCCACCTACCAAGGAAGCAGTGAAAACAGTGAGTATTGGCCCAAACCAGTTCACATCAAGCTCTGCAAGGAAGGCCAGCGCAAAGGTTGTGACAAGCCACGGAAGAAGTGCGCATAGGGGAACAACAATCGCGAGTACAGCGAGCACACACCGAAGCCACCTGCTTGATACACGAGCAGCAATCCCGGTAAAGACAGCAGACCAAAGAAGGCAGGACAGTGTCACAGTTGAAAAAAGTGCAAGAAATGTCATTGGGGTAGTCCTGTCGTTCAGAGGAGTTGCGAGAGTGACATAAAATCACCACTGTTCATGACGCGATATGCCTCACGTGGTGTGAGAATACGATGAGATGGGCGTGCTGTGGACTCTCGCGATACGGCAAAATCATTGTGAGTCAGTGGCTCGAGAATAAAACCTGCCTCAGCGGCTCGCTGTGAGGGTGATAAAGGCTGTGCAAAAAAACTATTGAGCGATCGCAAGAACACAAGCTCATTCGTGGTTGTCCAAAGGGTAATTAGTAGCATCACGGTGGCTGCAGCCGCCACAAAAGACCATGGGATATCTGATGGCTTTGTGGCTTTTGTGCATGTAGATGTATCATGGAGCACCATATTAACAGCATTGAGGATACGAACGCGAAGTGAGTCTGGAGGTGACATATCCCCAATCATGATAAGCCGCTGTTCGATACACTGCTCATCCTGATCTGAATCCAAATCATTCATGTTTTTTATCATTGGTATTCCTTCTGTGCTGTGGTAAGTGAACGGAGCTTCCTGAGTGCATATCGATAGCGACTGGCAGCAGTATTTGCACTGGTCTGCATGACCTCAGCAATTTCTTCAAAGGTCAGATCTGCTTGAAATTTCAATGCGAGTACAGACCGTTGTTCTTCAGGGAGTGACGCAACAGCCTCCTCAAGTTCTCTATCAAGGCTTATCGGAGACTGATTCGGTGTGCCATGGGATGCTTGGTCCTGTTCAATTTTTTTGAGAGTTTTCTGTTCAATATGTAACCGTTTTCTGCGGCGGCTACAGGCATGGCGAAGCATTGTGAAAACGTAGGCTTCAAGGTCACGGATTTCACATATGCGATGTCGAGTGCGTGCAAGATTTACAAAGAGATCATGCACAACATCCTCGGCATCAGCCGTTGATACCATCATCATGCGAGCAGTCTTAAAAAGTCTGTCAGACATTTTTTCATAAAGGGTTGCGAAGGCTGCAGGATCACCGGCAGCAAGTGAATCAGCAAGCGTTTTTGTCACCTTTGATTCTCCACGGACTCTTCTTCAAGGAGTCCTAACGCCCCGTTTTTTGTCTACCAGCACGTAGTATCGCCCAAAAACGCTGAATATCCTATCCTTGGAGAGTGCAATATGTTTTTTTCCTCCACGAAATATTCCTAAATCATGCCTGACAATACCTCTGGAACACCACCTGCTGACGCCAAGCCATCCGCTGTGGAGATTGCCAAAAGCACGAGCAATTATCTCGCAGGCGATATCCCTGAAGAACTTACTGACAATACTCCTGGCTTTGGAAAAGCAGCGATTCAACTTCTCAAAAACCATGGGACCTACCAGCAGGATGATCGAGAGGCTCGGAAAAAATCAGCCACTGGAGGAAAGAGTGAGAGAAAGATTTCTTTTATGGTGCGAACTCGTATTCCAGGAGGCAAACTGACAGCGGATCAGATGTTGGCAGAGATTGCATTGGGTGATGAACTGGCGAATGGGACCGTTCGACTCACGACGCGACAAGGCATTCAGCATCATGGGATTGTCAAAGGAGATCTCCGGGCAACTATTCAGAAAATAAATGATGTTCAACTGACAACACTTGCAGCCTGTGGTGATGTAGAGAGAAACGTCATGTGTTGCCCCGCGCCCATTCGAAATAATCCTATTCGTGACGAGATGATGGCCATGGCAGAAAAACTGGCCGAACATCTCGCACCACGAACGCGGGCCTATCATGAAATCTGGTTGACAGATCAGGAAACCGGTGAGAAGACGCTGGCGGCTGGTGGTGCGGATGGCAAGGAGGTTGAACCCATTTATGGATCAACATATTTGCCACGAAAATTTAAGACCGCCTTTGCACTTCCTGAAGATAATTGTACGGATATCTACACGAATGACCTTGGGTTTCTTGTCATTCATGAGCATGGGAAGATACTCGGCTATAACGTTTTGGCAGGAGGGGGACTTGGAGTAACTCCAAGTGCTGCAAAGACTTTTCCAGCTCTCGCGAAGCGACTTGGTTTTGTTCCACCTGAAGACGTGCTTGACATCGCAGTTGCCATTGTGAAAGTCCAGCGAGATTTTGGGAATCGGTCAGACCGTAAGGTAGCTCGCATGAAATACACCATAAATAATATGGGACTTGAGAATTTTCGGGCAAAAGTCGAGGAGTATTTTGGGAAATCACTGGCTCCCTGCCATCCAGCAGATGTTCATGGGTTTGATGATCACATCGGATGGTTTGAACAGGGAGACGGGAAGTTTTTCTATGGACTTAATATTGAAAACGGACGAATCTTGGATCGGGATGGTTTTCAGTTGAAGTCGGCGGTACGCACAATCTTGACGGAACTCAAGCCAGGAGTGCGAGTCACAGCACATCAAAGTCTTCTCTTCACAGATCTTGAGGAAAAAGACCATGCACGTATTACCCAGATTCTGAATAACCACGGAGTCAAACCGTCTGAAGAGATTTCAACGCTTCGTCGTTGGAGTATGGCATGTGTGGCGTTGCCGACCTGTGGTTTAGCTGTGGCAGAGAGTGAGCGGGTGTTGCCTAGTCTGATTGATGCCCTTGAGCCTGAGGTTGCAAAACTCGGCCTTTCTGCCGATGCCTTCACCGTCCGTATGACAGGATGTCCAAACGCTTGTGCACGTCCGTATAACTCAGATATAGGGATTGTTGGGCGTACACGTAATAAGTATACGATCTTTCTTGGAGGTCGCCTTTTGGGCGACAGACTGAATGAGCGATACAAAGACACTGTGCCTTTTGAAGACCTTCATAAAGAGATCACAGCGATTCTTACATGCTACAAGGACCAACGGCATGAGAATGAAACCCTTGGTGATTTTTGCCACCGGACTGGTATTGATGCTGTTCGCACATGGACCGAGCGCTGGCTAGCAGAGGCCTAGGCAGGGGAAGAGCACCACGAAGCATCAGGCTGGAAGGTCGTCCCACATTGGGAGCCATAAAGGCATCCTTGGGAACAACTGCTCAGCAAGCTTTTGGGCCATCTGGGTGGATGACTGAATGCGTCCCGATAGAACTGCCTCCGCGGGATCACACTGGTTCAAAAGAAGGCGACAAAGTTCATCATCTGCTAGACGAAGATAGCTTCGGCCAACTCGACCGGCCTGAACAGTCGACTCACCATTGGAAACAGTAAGCGACCCACGGAATCCAGGTGATTCAAGACCAAGTTCAACCGTTTCACGGATGCCAGCCACACTCGCACGATGAGCAACTGTTGGTGCAATAGCCTTGAGTAGCGCTAATGGATTCATCAGTTTTGCAACAATCATGCGGTCACCTGGCTGCACATCACCTGAAGCAGCAGCGACAGCGGCATGCAGAGGATCAGATGAACTTGATTCATACACAATCTGCTGCCGATCATTCTCGATAGCCTCAGAACAGACACGTGAGAGTATTTCCCACTCAAGCCCTGAATAGTCAGGGTCTGCCATAACTTCAAGCACTCGATTTCCTGACTGGATGGCGTACCCCACAATGCGTGCAGAGTTTTCATGAAGGTCATAACGATCGTGTCCAACAAGCGCAACAATGATGGAATCAAAGGCAGCTCGGCTTACAAGCCATCGCGAATAGGACTCATCACGATCCTGAGGACCAACAAAGCGAGATGCATTCTGTTTGTAAATCCTAAGAATGGCTGGCAATTCCACATGACGCCATTGTCGCATGGTGACAGCTTCACCATCACGCGTCGAACCCTCCAACAAATGAGAGAGAATCTCTGTCGGCTTTCCCGGAGTGGCACAGTCTCGTCCAAGTACACTCCAACCAAGGTCATGGAATGATGGTGCAATCCGTGTACGGGAAAAGGCAACTGCAGCACCAAGTGCTTTCATCCGTTCTTCCGATGAGCGAACGAGTTCTTGCCCGTGGCCAGCACCACGGCATTCAGGAAGGACAGCGAGTCGGTCAATGACAGCAGCAGGGACAGCAGTTGTACCAACAAGGATACTTCTTGGCATAACCTCGACGTGTCCCACAATCCTGCCAGCAAGACGAGCAATAAGACGATTGGCTGAGTCATGTTCAGGATGATCAACAGCAGCATGAAATTCCGCTCGGCTTGGCGGCTGTGGCAATCCCGACAATAGTTGAATTATTTCACTTTGATCACCTGCTCGAGCCGGTGAAACGTGACATTGCTCGAGCATCCACGCCGGTGGCTTGCTCACGGTTGCTGACTGGTGAGGCACATGGAAGACGGCCTCCCTCTTGGGCTTGGCAGACGGTTGACGTTTGACGATTGTTCCTGCTGGTCGAACCTCAACCGTGTGCACTGCTGAATCAGCAGGTTTCTTTTTTGTAAGAACTTTTTTTGCTTTGGCAGCTGGTTTCTTTCGAACAGCAGTTGCTGTTGCAGCATGACCAGCTGAAGTAGTACGTGAGCGAGTAGTTCGGGACGAACTCATAAAGTCTCCTCTCCCTGGAGCACAAAAACCATTCCGTTGAGCGACAAAGATATGCGTTGACTCAGTCAGTTTCCAGTAGTAGGAATTTTTTCAGTGTGTTTTCCGGGAAAAAGCACCATGGATGCGTGCGAGAGGCAAGCACTTTTTGGGCCCGCATTGCCTGTGCAAGAGGATTTACACGGGCCAGTAATTCTGTCCGAATTGGTCTGGTGAAGACGGAAAGTCGTTCATTGGCAGCGCGGATTTCACGGCATCTCCTTTTCGCGAGTGTGACCGTTGGGTGTGTCTCGATCCATCTCCATTTTTCATTTATCAAGTCTCGAGCCTGTTCTGGCTGAGTTTCAACTGGTGCCAGATGTCGTTCCGGATGAAATTCCAAATCACGAAGAAGATGATGGACATCAGCAAGTTCAGCTGCTGGATTGAGGCATTCCCTTCCTTCGTAGTTCGATGCAATCGGGAGCCGTAGTGTTCCTGATGTGATAGTAAAACGAGGGGGCTCACAGCCAGTCATACGACGGACAATGTCGTCAGTGAGTTGATCATAGGTTGCCCCACCGATTCCGTGAACGAATGCATCTGCCACGAGCACGCGTGCCAGGAGCGTTGTGATGATGGCTCGAGGACGCAAACGGATGCCATGTTCTTCCATGCGGGATAAGGCATCGACCCATTTGGAGGGAGATGTCTCTGCTGAGATAGGCAATTCAACACGGAGTGTTTCCATGTCAGAAATCGTCATCCCTCCGGGTGTGGACATGTTCGCAAAGGCTCGACGACGTCTCGGATCGTCCTGAGACCAGATCCACCATGGTATTTCGAGCCACTCGCCTTCATCAGCATCTTGCATTCGGCTGATCAGATTCGGCATAGGCCGAGAAAGGCTCCGCTCTCGATGTGCAGCTCGATAGGAAGCAAGCCCGCTGTTATACGCATCGTGTAAAAGTCGGGCATGGGCCAAAAGCCAACCAATGAACACCATGACCGTTGGCAAGCGAACCATTTCACTCATTGGGAGTTCAAGCGTTTCAAGACCATAGCGTTCTTCTAGGATGTGTCGTGCCTGAGCAATCGCTAACCCAAGACGATGCGATTCTTCTGAACGCTCAACAGCGAGTGGCCACCAACGCCGAAGGACAGCGTCCGGTACCAACGGACGCAGAGCATCACTGGCAAGACGGCCAAAACGACCGAAGCATTCGGCATCAAGAATACCTCGTTCCTCCCAAGCCATTTCCGGTGCAGGAAGATCAAAAAAAACTTCTTCAAAATGTGCCTGTTCGGGTGTTCCAACCGGTACATCAACACTTGTTCGAGAACATCGATCGGTATCAATCACAAGATTGATCGCCGTACCTCCCAGTTGCTTTGCATACGAATCAAGTACGAAATTTTTCAGCCAGACTCCCGGATGAAAAAGCTCAGGCTGATGTCCTGCCATAACAATTGGACGTGCAATCCAATCAGCAATGTTTTTTGGGCGATCGACGTCTCGATAGCTGCCGGAATACTCAGCAGCCACAGTGAGGACCTCTCGGCGCGTTGCTGCAATTAATTCCCAGAGTTTCATGTCACCGATTCTGGTACTGAAAGCAGCCCGAAGCAGACGGTTGTTGTCTACAAGCGTCTCGATCGAAGCAGCAGGTGCATCTGTTGAGGCAGTTATCGGTGGATGAATAATTCGGCCACCTGATGTACTTGGCGGCTTTTGAATACGTCGAAAAGCTGGCATGGCCTATTGATTGTTTTGAGCCAAAGGTGATGTTGTTACAGTTTTTGGAAAATCGGCACCATGTACTTATTCAGTTGTTGCCGAGGTCTGAGTTGCCACAGCCAACTCCGCACGATCAAGAACAGTTCGATAGTAGGCCAGACGAGTCACTGCGTCGTCCAGTGCGCCCCCAAAACTCCTCGTCATATCAAGGTATACAAGAGGAACGGGTATCTCAACGATTTGCAAATGTGCAGTCGCAGCCTGCACCCAGATCTCGAGCGGCATCGCGTATCCAGTCTCACTGACACGCAGGTGCTCTAGGGCCCACCTTGAATATGCCTTGAAACCACAAAACGCATCAGTGAGCGCAAGACCAAAACGAACATTGATTTCATGTGTAATCTCCGCATTGACCTGACGACGGGAGGCCGGAGGAGTAGAGTCCCCCGGAAAGTGCTTGAGATATCGACTTCCACTCACAATATCTGCCTTACCCTTACTCACCGCAGCTATGAACTGGGGAATCATTTGAGGCTGATGTTGTCCATCACAATCAATCGTAACCAGGCCATCCCAAGGCCCATCCAGTGACGCTTTAAACGCAGTATGCAGGGCTGCTCCATATCCGAGGTTTGAATCATGCCGAATGAGTTGGATATCTGAACGACCGAGAAGGAGATCAAACGTACCATCCGTAGACCCATCATCCACAACGAGTACATCGTTCGTGAACTTGAGCACTTCATTAAGGACGGTTTCGACGTGCTCAACTTCATTAAAAACGGGCAGAGCAGTCAGGAGCCGACTTTGTTTAGCAATAGGAGCCATATTTCATAGTGTAGCGCTGAAAAGACTTCTCGCAATCCGTCTGTTAGCACGCGAACCAATTGAATGGATCAACGTCTTGACAACTCACCATACAGGTTATTGAAGGACAACTTTTATTCAATCGTTTTGCGAGGACGTCCATAGAAAATCGTTCACTCATATGGTGTCCCAAGGCGATCACATTGACTCCGGAAGCGGTTGCTTCTAATGCTTCGTGAAGTTTGAGTTCTCCGGTGATGAATGTGTTGCAACCGGCTGTTCGTGTTGCATGAATCATTCCCCCACCACTCCCGCACACGATCCCTACTTTACCAGCTGGATCTGTTCCATCACCTGCAATCTGGCAGCCGATGACAGTGACACTCCTATCAGCTTGTTTGAGAGAATCCATGAGGACCTTGGCAAGATCTGCGACAGAGAAATCTTGAGGAGCATCGCCCATGCGCCCAATTCCCATGGTTGCATCAAGTGAATCTGGCTCAATCGGAAGAACGCTTTGTAGTCCTGCTTGGTCTGCTAACAGATCATTGATGCCAGAAGGTGCTGAGTCCCAGGCAGTGTGTGAACTCCAGACTGCAATCTGGTTTCCTGTAAGGGCGAGAAGGATACGACCTGTTGGAGAGCCATCAGTTATTTTGGCCACAGGCTGAAAAGGGAGGGGATGATGGCTTACTATGAGATCAATTTTTTTTTGAATCGCTTCTTGTGCCACAGCTTCTGTTAGTGTGAGGCACACTAACACATTTTTTATTGTTGCAGTGTGATTACCAACGAGGAGGCCTACGGAGTCCCAATCAGCAGCTAACCGTAGTGGTGCGATACGTTCCAAGGCGAGCATGATTTCGTTGAGCTTCATCATATTTCGAGGATATACTGAGTCGTATCATGGAACCATCCCGACTTTCAGTGCCGGTGCTATCACTGTCTCGTAATCTTAAGCAATCCTTTGCTCTTGCTCGAGAGCTGGGAGTTTCTGGTGTTGAAATTGATGGTCGGCGTGGTATTCACGCGGAGGAGGTTTCCCAGACTGGCCTTCGGCAGATTCGTAAGTGGCTCGATGATGAGGGACTTACAGTGTCGGCGATATCCTTTCCAACGCGACGTGGGTATGCAGACGTTGAAAGAATCGAAGCTCGAATATCTGCTACAAAGTCAGCTCTGGACATGGCCAACTCCTTAGGGGCTCGTGTTGTAATAACCCATCTGGGAGACATAGCAGTACCACAGAAAGACGAACCTGTGGATATGAGGTGGTCTACGCTGATTGAGGTTCTAACTGATATCGGAGCATATGGACTGCGCGTTGGCGCGACGCTTTGTGCAGAAGTAGGACGTGCCTCACCCACAGAAGTTTTGCAGCTCATTGAAGTTCTTCCGGAGGGAAGTATCCAAGTGGACATTGTGACAGGTGCGTTGCTTGTGTTTCAGCATGACCCTGTTCACGCAATTGAACAATTAAGTACACATGTTGGATTTGTGCATATGACAGATGCCGTTGCTGGCGCCTATGCTGGGCGTGGTAACCCAGCACCGTTAGGAACAGGTGATTTGGATCTTCTGCGTGTGCTTGGATCACTTGAAGAATGTGGCTACCACGGTTGGCTGGGACTTGAGCATGCGCATGCCTCAGATGCGATGTCAGAGGTGATTGCGGCTGCTACCCTCTTGCGGTCGTTATAGCCGAGTCATATTCTAAAGAAGAAATGAGTAGATCTGCATGTAGTATTTGGACGTGGATAGTTCTCCTAGCCTATGGATTCATTGTTTCGGGTTTACCCGTGCCGTGCGGATATCTTGCTCCGGCTGCTACTCAATCTGTTTTGAACGAAAGGCTTGCCGCTAAAGACCGCTCAGCACCATTTCCATGTATGGATAAACCTTGTGGATGTTTATCATCTGATCAGTGTTTCCAGCATTGCTGTTGCCACACTCCAACGGAACTTCTGATGTGGGCACAGTCACAACAGATTGAGCTGACGATTATCAAATCGCTACAAGCCAGAGTAGAAACGTTACGTCAAACGACGGAAAAGGAAATGCCTTTATGTTGTGAACACACCAGCAACAAATCGTGTTGTGGTCAAACGACTCAGGAAGACGACAGCGAAAGCACCATGGAAGACCCAGAAATATGTAGCGACTATCAGTCAATGGCTGCTACGTGTGAGGTAACCAGCAGTGTGGAGCAAGACAATCCCCAACCTGCCTCACGTGAGGGGCGCGTGAGACAGGAGCCTCTCTCGGCAAGTGTTTGTATTCTTCAGTCGGTTATGGCCTGCGAAGGTCTACTTTTTCAATGGGTATCATTGGCCACTGCACAGCTTCCCGCAGCGATAAAATCAGTTGTTGTGAAGATGCCAATCATTGAGCGTATAAGAATCATTAATGACATTGTCACCTTGCATAAAGATTCTCCAGAAACACCACCGCCTCGGATGATCTAAGCAGACGTTTGTGTTCCTGCTTTGAGTCATTCCCTATTGAAGTGCCCGGCTTGCGGTGTGCGCACAGCCAGGAGCTACTCATTCTTAATTGGTAAGAGGAGAATCCATGTATTTGTTTAGAAAAAGACCAGCGGATGGTTTTACACTCGTCGAGCTGCTGGTGGTTATTGCGGTTATAGGTGTCCTCTTAGGCCTTCTGCTTCCTGCTGTACAAAGTGCCCGTGAAGCAGGGAGACGTATGAGTTGCTCGAGTCACCTCAAGCAATTGGGGTTAGCTTTGCATAACTACCATTCCAGCCACTCAGTTTTCCCGATGGCTGGCACGCGAGACAAAGATTTTTCTGTACAAGCAAGGCTTTTGCCATATGTTGAAGAAGGGAATCTCCATGATCTTCTTGACTTTGATGAGCAAGCATTTAGTGGAGGATGGAGTGGAAAAGTTCCAAACCCTATATTCTCACACGCCTTTGCAACGCCGATACCCTTGTTTCTCTGTGCGAGTGATTCAGCCCCATTGCAAACTACGCTCGTTGTGAGCGGAAATAGCTACACATATGGTGGTCTGAACTATATGATGAGTTTTGGGAGTGGGGTGGGAATCAACTACGATTTTCACACCCGCACTGATGGCATCTTCTACCAGCACTCCAAGGACTCCTTCAAAGACATGATTGATGGAGCGTCAAAGACGGTTGTCATAAGTGAAACAGTCAGGAGTATTGGCCCAGATTACTCATTGTCTGCAGGTCAACTTCCAAGTTTTCCG
>JBDOMS010000386.1:0-4528 GCA_039831735.1 Pirellulales bacterium | reverse complement strand
TACGCCTTCACACTTGCACTCACATCAACCGGACCACCTGGATAGATAGACCATCCTCCCGACGACAACTGCTGCCGCTGGATCCTTTGAGCACACCTTTTCGCATTGGGATGACCAAGTTTCCCTGCCCACGCGAGAACAATGATGTATTCACTTTCTAAAATACAGTCACCCTCAAGTGCGCCCCGCCAATGACCATCGTTCTCCTGACGACGAAGCAGCCATTCAGCCGTTTGCCCAGCAGCCTTTCTACCACGAGACAAAAGGGTGTTTTCCTCAATACTCAAGCGCGCATGTCGCACATTCGGTGCAGCGAGGCGGCCGTGCCCGTGAGGCACTTTCGAAACATCTAAGTCATCATCACCAATGGGGTGTGGCGGTGTTTCAAAATTCGATCCAATGAGGCTCATCGATGCATCCGTGCATACGAGGCTGCGGCAAAAATGATTCCCCGGAAGAATAGAGAACGTTGCGAAAGCCAGCAACCCCGGCAGAAGAGGAAAAACGCAAAATAATGGCAGCAAGAAGACTAGAATGCTCGACACGTCAGAAGGGGAGGCAAGATAGAGAAACTCTAACGCGCAACAGACGCCCTTTCTGGTGCTGATTCAGGCAATCGAAGCATCACGCAGGTCCCACACCCCATCTGCGTTTCAAGTTCCAAGACACCCCCATTCGTATCAATCAGACGCCACGCCTTAGAAAGACCAAGCCCAATACCTCGTCCAGCTTCACGGCCACTAAAAAATGGATCTAATGCTCTCCTGGCAGTCTCTTCATCCATTCCTCGCCCGTTATCAATAATTTTGACAACCGATGAGGCAGGTGAGCCTGGACCACCCCTTTGAATTGCTTCAAGGGACAGGGTCACATTCCCACCGGGATCAACTGCCTCAAGGGCATTGATGACCAGTGCTCTTATGGCCTCTGCCACCTGAGCCCCGTCAACCCATGCCTCAACGGTTTCACCAGGAGCCACATACTCTAAGCGTGCACTTCGAACGCCAGCCATGGCTTTTGCATTTTCAATTACCTCAGCGACAAGACTCCCCAGTTCAACCAATGAGGGTTGAGGCCGTGGCGGCCGCGCAAAGACCATCAAACCTCCGATCATATCTCTTGCCCGAAAGGCCTGATCTACGATGGTTGCGAGCCGACGGCGACGCTCAGGATCTACTTCATCCAAGAGCAGCGCTTGGGCGCGAGCGGCAATATTTGCCAAAGGATTATTGATTTCGTGCCCCGCTCCGTATGCTAATTCACGCATAGCCGCCAAACGACTTTCACGAACAGTATCATCAAAACGCTGGGCACTGACATCCAGCGCCACAGCTGCACTCACAGCATCACGAAGTACTGTTGCCTCAAGAGAAGGCTCAACGACTGATGCTGGAGGAAAGGCACGTGCTAAACCATCTACGTCGCCCGCAAGCACTGCTCCTACGAGTTTCTCAACATCTTGATCTTGATGTGGATTTCCTGGAAGTCGTTGCTGAGCCCCGATGTCAGCCGTCGCCAAGAAATCAGACCAGGATGCCTCTGTCAGAAATTCTGCACCCCCAACACGCCCGGAACGCACGTCATCACTAAGCACTAACGAATCGACCAGCCAACGAACAGGCGACCGGCCAGCAACGCCCGTACACCTCTCCCACTCCATCAAGCAGATAGCAACAGACGGATCTTTCCCAGCGAAATCCCACATGATCTGCCAGCTTTTTTCATTGTCATTCGAGACACGTTGCTCAAAATCAAAAAAAAGCACAGCCCTCGTCAGACCTAGGCAGGCCTGACGAGGGACTGGCAATGCTAGAGAAGCCCGACCTTCACGTTCGAGCAATAACCAGACTCCAGACGGTGAAGCCATTAAGAACCGGCGGCAACCGACTCCATATCCAAAAGACCACAGATGCGATCAACAAGAACTTCTGCCTCAAACGGCTTTTGAAGAAACTCATTTGCACCAGATGCCTTAAGATCCTCAATACGATCAGGCTCACACATACCCGAGATACAAATAATCTTTACCTCGTCCATCGTAGAATCACTACGGACACGCTGGCACACCTCTTTCCCATTGATATCCGGGAGCATAACGTCCAGCACAATCAGATCTGGGCGATAATCCTTCACAAGCATTCCGGCATCAAATCCATTATTGACACTGCGGGTCTCAAAACGACCGTCCCTCTCAAGAACATCTGTAATGAGTTCCACAAGATCTTGGTCATCGTCTACCACCAACACTTTTCTACGACCACTTTCTAACGCATCCGTGGGGATGCCATTATCTCTCATAAACAAGAACAACTGGTCACGAGGAATTCTACGAAACCGGCTGCCCGGAACGCGAAAGCCTTTTAGCTGACCAGAATCGAAACAGCGGATGATTGTCTGCTGACTTACTTTGCAGATTTTCGCTGCCTCACCAGTTGTATAAACAGTCTTTTGCATGTGCTCTACCTCTCCCTAGCCGCAGCACAGCTAGTCAAAACGGAATTCAGGCTTCCTCATCCACGATTTAGCCCTGAACACCTAAGGCCTCCTGTTGCCATTTCCAAACGATACGACCGCCAGTCTCCTAGATAGCCGAAGCGTCCGTCGCCGCTTTCCATCTCGACGAAATTGTCCAAAGGACACAAACAACGAAGAACATGGAAAGAATACTGGTTGTAACAGCACTGTTTCTTTTCCATTGTAGCCTCCTTGTTTGCCATCCTTGCCAGACACCGGACTCTAACGCCAGTCTGCGCACTGAGTCAATATCGCTCAAACCGCCGGAAACCGCATCTTTGAAAACTTTTTCCAGGCCGCCCTCCTGTCCAAAAAGGCCCAGACATCGTCCAAGGACACCTAAGCCCTATTCCGGGGAGGCAACCTCCAATAATTCAACCGCTGGCTGATTGTCGAGCAAAATGTGAGCAACCCTGCCAAAAGTCCGAGAATGCTCCTCACTGCAACCGAAGAGTTCTCTTAGCCCATCTCTGGGCAGCACCTCTAGTAATGCAACATTTCGTACTTCTCTCAAAACATCTGCTTCAATAAGCAGTCGCCCAAGAGGCGTTTTCCTGTTCCGAATCGCATCAGCAAGACGTGGCTCGATGACAGATAAATTCAGACGCACAACACCATATTGAACGATATTTTTATCACCTCTTGTGAGTACGATCTCACGAGAATAAGCAAATCCATTCCCTGCTTCTTCCTTGACTTGCACAACCTGAAGGGATACCGGACCACCATGATGACGCTCCATCGCAACAGTCATATGTGAATTGTGGTGGAGCAGTGCGTGAAAGGGTTCGGGAACGTGGATTGCTTCCACTGGTTTGATTAGCGCAAACGAATCCTTATCAGAATGAAAGATTCCAAGGAGATCTTGAGCTCTGCTGAGAGATTCGTTAGCTGTGGACATGGTTAAGAAACCATATTGGATTCCACCTGCTCAGGAACTGCAAGATCAAGCAAAAACTCCAGTACTTCACGCACTCTCGCGTGTTTACAGGACGAAATCGAAAATGATGCTTTTCTTCTTTGATCACTCAAGATTTCCTCTGCTCGTCGAAAAACATCTGCCTTTACGAAAAGACGTTTCGCATCAGAAATCGACCTGCTTTCAAAGTTTCGGGGGCGATCATCGGCAAGGGAGTGATGAGCGATCTGAGAGAGTTCATGGCGGTCTTTTTCATTCAGATACTTCATTGCCAAAGCCCACATCAGCGTCGGACGACCCCCAAGAAGATCACCGGCTGCTTGACGATCATTTTCGAGATCACCACTCCAGTCTTTCAAGTCGTTGAGAATCTGAAAACCTGTTCCGATGTAGTAGGCAAAATTACGAACATCGCCAAAATGGTTCGGATAAATGCCCGCAAGACGCATGCCCATCAAAATTGCTACTTCAAATGCCGGGGAAGTCTTCAACCCGTAAATGGACAGTGATTCTTCCGGAGAAAGCTTTTTACTTGCCTGATCCCTCCACCACAACTCTGCACCCTGTCCTTGAGCAAGACGCATGTGGGCATTGGCAAGCAGCGACACGGCGTCATTTTGAGTCGACTGATCAATCCTCTGCAGTCCAGACACAAGGCGGTATCCCAGCCCGATGAGAAAATCACCAACATTTACCGCACATGGCAAGCCAAACTCAACATGCATCGTGGGGCGGCCGTAACGTTTCTCATCATGATCTTCGATGTCATCATGAATCAGAGATGCTTTATGAAAAACTTCAATCGCAACAGCACAGGACTTCACGGCATCACGAGACACGGCACTCGATTGCAGACCTGAGCCGTGCGTATCCGTCATTAGGGCGTCAAATATAGCCAAGGTGATGAAAGGGCGGAGGAACTTTCCACCGCGACAGAGAAAATCACATGCGAGAAGACCAGTTGAATCAAGAGGTGGCACACCAGAGAAGTCAGAGCGAGTTCCGTGACACTGAAGATTCTTGATCCCAATCTTTTCCAAACGATGATGGAGGGCGTCTTCAGTGAACATTTCGGAAGCTTCGCGAAGGAGCGGA
>JBDOMS010000577.1:0-4540 GCA_039831735.1 Pirellulales bacterium | reverse complement strand
GAAAAGTAAAATCTCCAGATGCCACACGTCTTGATGCATGACCTAAATGACGCAGCGGCCGAAAAACCCACCGGTATGTCAAGAGTCCCAGAGCGATTAGCAAAAATACCGCGGCAAGTGATGAAATGATTGTTGTCATGATGAGGGTGCGGTAGCCCGCCCTAACCTCGTGCGACAGTTCATGCAGCCTCGACTGAAGATACGTTGGCAGTTCTACTGTTAAGGCAGCAAGTCGCTCTAAGTGCGGTTCCACCGCTAATAATTGATCACGTGAATCAGTTCTCAGAAGCGTATTGGAGTCAACATGAACGTGAGGCGCTGCGATAATTCGTTCTATCGTTGCTAGGCATGCTGCTATATCTTGAGAGGTTTTTTTTTCCAACGTTCGATCACCAAACAAATGGTTATCAAATTCGGTTTCTACAAGCTGCTCCCGGTAACGATCTAGTGCTTGCCTTGTCCATTCCAATTGATCAGTGAATACATCAGAAGATTCTTTTGGCTTTGAAAGCCAGCGAGCGTGTGTAAGTCGAAGTGCACTTACACTTTCATTGAGATCACTAGCCCGCGGTAGTTCGGTTGCTCGATAGCTCAAAGAACGTACAAGACGTCGATAACTAGATACTGCCAGAAAACTACTTGCTGACAATATTGCTACCATAAAGGCAGCAAGAAGCCCTCCAAGTAGAAGTTTGTCACGAATTGGTCGTCGTTTGGCCATATCCGACCTCCTTCTCGGTCGATGATGGTCAATCGTAGGTGGCCGATCAGTCTATCTCCATAGCGATTTCCTGCTTACACAGTGCTACACCAAACCAAATCGCTTGCGCAAAAACCATTCTCCACATAAGAATGCAGTGAGAACCAAAAACAACGGCCATTTATCCCAAGGCGTGTAAGACCATTCCTCAAGTGTTTCAAATGTTGCCGGACGATTGCGTATTTCATCGACGATGTCCGTGATCTCTTCAGCCGTCCGAACTCCACCTTGCGTTGCCTCAGCAAGCTGTCGCATCAGCAAAGGATTAGCACGAGGGTTTGCAAGCTCCACATCCTGTCGAAAAACTGTAAATCTCGAAGTTTGCGTTGACTTGACCCCATCTGATGTGGTCGCAACAACCTCTAGTTTCCAATCTCCAATCTCTGAAATATCAGTCACGATTCCTGAATACGTTTCTCCCTGAAGTCCAACACGAATTGGTTTCGTAACCCCACTTGGTGATGTCACCTGACAATCAAACGTAACTTCTTTGGCTGGTTTATCATCAACTTGAGCCAGCCCTGTGTCAAACTCAAGCACACTACTTGGAGGCATCCGCCGCCGTGCTAAGCGAAGCCACAACTTGTCTTCTTGATCACCATCTCGACGAGCCAACCAAAGTACCATCTGCCGCCAAAATTGTCGGTGAGCTTCTTGAGCTCCTTGCATAACCCACTGCCATGTAGAGTCGGCTGCAAATGCCAGTACACGACCTTCGCCATACTCACGACCGACAAGAATAGATCTACCGTCTTCTGTTCTCGCAAGCGTCTTTGCTGTAGGGACAAGTTTTCCTAAATCATTCGCCCCCGCCAGCGGTGGTACACGATTCCACACTTCAGAAGACTTCGCTTTTGTATCTGCTAATTTCAGAATAGATATTCCTCCAAAGCGCTCATCTGGCAACATCTGAATGGGTCCATTTATATGGAGACTCTCACGAATGGGCTCATCAAATTGCTGCCTTGCAAGTCGATCAGCCTCAAAGGGAAGAGCATCCTTCAATGAAGTACTTCCCCATCCACCGGCCTCAAATGCATGAAATCCTCCAAGCATTCCTAACCCCATACCCTGACCTACCTGGAGACGAATCATTTCAATATCTTTTTGGCTTAGAGCCGAAGAATCGAGATCACCAATAAGGACCACATCAAATGTACTTTGAAGATCACGAGAAAGATCAACTGGCCATGCTCTCCTTCCCTGTGTAGTTGAGTCAATCCATCGAAAATCAACCTGAATTCCAGGAGTAGCTGACAGTACGCGACGAAGGAACCTCTGCTCAACTCGAAGTGCGCCCTCAAGATACAAAACTCTTAGTCCACCATCCACAACATCTACAAAGGTGGATAGCTCATTGTTACTTGTGACAACCTCACCCTCTTGTGCATCAACAAGAAGCGAGAGCTTTCTTTCTCCCACGGTAGCTGGGGTCCACGACAATCGCACGGGGACTTCAAGTGAGTCTGATGTCCCGCGAACAGTGGTTTGCGATACCTCCTTCATTTCACCAGCTTCATTTTCAGCAAGCAGTCGCACGATGGCATCTCGATCAGTAAGACCATCCAGTCGCACACGACCAGCGATTTCGAGTGAATTTTTTATGTAAACTGTGTCGGAAACAGACAGATTAATAATTGATGCATCTCTACCTTGAGAGCCTCCTCGCTGCTCTCCAAACACAATACTCCACAAAGGAACACCGAGTCTGCCAACTTTTCGTGCAGCAGTCTGTGGTGGTATATCTCGAGGAGGATAGGCATGTTGAGCACCATCACTGAGAACAATAACTCCTGCGAGCGTTTGTCCAGCCATTGTACGAACAACATCGTCCAAAGCTGCCCCAATGGCTGTCTCATCACTTTCCGGCCCTTGGGACAACTCTTCCGGGAATGTTTTTTTGGGTACGTAAGCACCCATTTCATTAGCTTGTCGATTGAATTGCCATGCTGACACAGCCACACCGTGATCATCCTCAAGTCTCTCAAAGTCTGTTGCCACAGTATCCAACGATGCTACAAGTTGCTCCCAACGCGTCTGTCCATTTGGTCCATCCGCGACTGACATGCTCTGGGATGCATCTGCTAATAGAACGAGGGTTGTCTCCTGCTCTGTTTTTGTCACTGCAATGAAAGTCGGTCGCAGCAAACAAAGTAAAAGTGATAGAAAAGCTCCCAGACGCATGACGACAAGAGCAAATAATCTTTTTTGAGAGACTCGCGTCCTATCAGGACCAAGAAAAAACAACACTCCTGCCATAAAAATTACAATACCGATGAATACTATCCATGAACCAACAGGATGAAAATGAATGTCAAACTCTTCTACACTCGATATCGCAAGACAACATTGAGTAAGTGGAGCAGGCATAACATTCATACCATCACCTTAGCCCTTAGGTGATCATCGTCAGCAGGATCCGAAGACGCTTCTAACGTTTTCTGACGTATTGTTTTATTGATACGATCTGCAGTCTCCTTGCCTTGTAGGTCGAGTGGGGCATAAAAACGATTTGCAAGCACCCAATCGATCAACATGGCGCAGGATGCAAGTAAAATAAACCACCCAAAAAACTCAGCCCCAATCCGACCAAGCTCAACGTCTCGGACCAAATCTTCCTTGCTTTTGGCCAATTTGTTGTCTTTGCCAAGGACTGCACTAAGTTGTTCCGGATTCAGTCGCCTAAAGTCCGTTGCTGATGGAGAAAGATTTACACTAAAACCTCGCCGAAAGCCCCCCACTCCGCCGCCTGATCGCACTGCATAGTTTCCAGTTACTCCAGTGTCTGAAACTGTAATCACACGCTGTTTTGGATCAACTGCAATCGGTATTTCATCGCCTACTGGTGTTCGCACAAACACACTATGCACATCTCTCCGAGTAACATGAATAATTGCTGGTTCTCCTGAAGTGATATTGCGGTTGTCTTGATTGCCCATCGAGTACAACACGACCTCATTTGCAAGAATTACAAATGGCCAGGGTTCAAAACCAGTCGCAAGTGAATTCCACGCACTTGGGTCATCTGCTGCCTGTGATATTGATGTGGTAACAACTAAGACTGTGCCTTCTTCAAATCGATTCTCGAGTACGGCGGGCAAACCATTGCGATAAGATACAACTCGTGTTGCCGTATGGCCTTCTTCATTGGGACGAAACTCCCAATGCCGCTCCACCGGAAAATCTTGCCAGGGCACAGTATCACTCACACGCCGAAACGGCTCTAATACAGGATGATCTAAAGAAGATGGAGAAATATAGTTTGAATCATCAGGCGAACGCCAAACTCGAACAAGACGTCCACCGAGTAGGTTCTCACTGCCCTCACTATTGAAACGTTTTGGTTCAGCCGCCTGAGGACCAAGCCAGACAATCAACCCTTTACCACCTGCCACCCATTCACTGAGTTGCTGCCACATCCGATCAGGAAGAGGTGGTGGATCAACCAATACAATGACTTCTGTATCATCCCATGACACTGCATTGAGGCTACCAATATCAACTAGCTCTGCATCAAAACGGGATCGACCTGCTCGCTCTAGTGCTACTGGAGCGATCGCCTGAGCCATAAAGACACCTGTCCGATTTACTGGACTGGGAGCAGCAATAATGACTTTCGAAGGCGCTCCTACATCAAGTGTAAAAGAACGAACATCGTCGGCAGGTAAGTCATCATTCCCAAGAATAATTACCCTTCCCTGACGAGTGCCTGGTGCAAGCCCAGTAATCTCAAAGTTGACCTGACCAGAGCTATCGGCCTTCCAGATGAATGGCTTCTCT
>JBDOMS010000220.1:0-4545 GCA_039831735.1 Pirellulales bacterium | reverse complement strand
CTGACAATGCTCTTTTGTCCTAGCCATACAGTTCAATTGCCTGAACAATTTCATCCATTCTGTTACCGACGCTCACTGCACGGTTGGCAAAGCTTGCTCGACTGACGCCTCGGCTACCAAGCACTTCATTGAAAAGCTTTTGATCCGTGGTGTGATATGCAACTGTGGCGGTCGGATCTTTCAATTGATGACCTGTGAGAATGCAAACAACCCGATCATCTGGGGCAATCACACCCTCTGAAACAAGCTTTTTAGCACCAGCGACACTCGCTGCACTTGCAGGCTCACAGCCAAGACCACCCGCGCCAACTTGAGCCTTCGCATCCAGAATTTCTTGTTCTGTGACCTGTCGTACAACGCCATCACACACCTCCAGGGCACGCAAACACTTATTAAGATTGACCGGACGATTGATCTCAATCGCACTTGCAATCGTATTAGCACGTTGCTCCTTTTGATCGAGCTCATCGTAATACAGACAAGCAGGTGTCAGATCAGCTGTACCACCTTTCCAACGAAGTCCACGATTGTGATATAGCTCATAGAGGGTATTGGCTCCGGCAGCATTGATGACGGCGAGCCGTGGTATTCGGTCAATCAATCCCACTTCATACATTTCCGCAAATGCTTTTCCAAACGCACTCGAGTTTCCAAGGTTTCCGCCAGGCACAACTATCCAATCAGGAACTTCCCAGCGAAGTGACTCAAGCACTCGATACATGATTGTCTTCTGTCCTTCGAGACGAAATGGATTGACACTGTTGACCAGATAGATACCGAGTTCCTTTGAAACTTCCTTGACGCGAGCCATTGCGTCATCAAAGTCGCCTGCGATTTGGATCGTAAGTGCACCGTAGTCAAGGGCCTGAGATAGTTTTCCATAGGAGATTTTACCAGAGCCAATAAAGATAATGCCTCGCATCAGCCGAGTCACCGCGCAATAGACCGCAAGCGATGCGCTTGTATTCCCTGTAGATGCACAAGCAGCACGACGCGCACCAATCATTCGAGCATGGGTAAACGCAGCGGACATGCCGTTGTCCTTGAAAGAACCGGAAGGATTAAGACCCTCGTACTCGAGGAAAAGATTGCCGGACCGCATTCCTACAAACGATCCCACTCCATCAGAAGCGGCAAGAAGTGTCTGCCCCTCTCCAATAGTGACAATCTTTTCTCGAGGGGCAAACGGTAGCATTTCATGAAAACGCCATACTCCACTGAAATCGAGAGGATCATGTCGACGCTGCCATTTCTCCTCAAATGTTTTGAGTGATGTTGGAGGAGAGAGACGATCCCAATCGTATGTGACGTCCAAAAGGTTCCCACATGCTGGGCAACTCGTCAGCACTTGATCAATAGCGTATGTAGCAGCACAGGCCGGAGAAATACATTTCTGAAATGCCACATCTGTCTGAATAGCTGAAGCCACGAAAACACTCCTTTTAAAGAGGCCCCGTGTCGCGGCGGCCTCAGAGTGGCCGGTGCCGGGTGGCGAGCCTTCGAAGTAGACAAAGGTAGGTCACATTCAAGCAAGCATCAAGCGGACTCTCTGTGTTCACACCTGAATTATTGTCCTCCAGGAGAACAATTAGACCAAAAAAACATGCTGCGACTGCCAGTTTGACAGTCTTGGCACAAAAGCCTATGCTTTGGGGCTCGGTTGAGGTTCCTCCCGTCGGTATCGTATTCCGAAATAGGCTCGCTCAAGGCGGAACGGCGATGAAAGCAACAGACCTGAAGGCATTTCGTACAACGCTTGAAAACCTGAGATCTCGACTTCGGGGTGACGTGTCAACTATGGCAGATGAGGCCCTGCGAAAAAACCGCTCGGAAGCAAGTGGTGATCTTTCCACTATGCCGCTTCACATGGCAGACCTTGGGACTGATGCCTACGAGCAAGAATTCACGCTCAGTCTGATGGCTAGCGAAGAGGAAACACTCGAACTTATTGAGCAGGCACTTGAAAGAATTCGAACCAAACGTTTTGGTTCGTGTCTCGAGTGCGGCAGTGTGATTACCAAAAAACGGCTTACGGCCTTACCGTATGCACCACATTGCATCCGCTGTGCTGAAAAAATGGAGACCGGTATGGGTCGCCCCGTTCAGCCTCGCTGACGGGAACTGACACCTCCACGCTCATGGCACGGAACGCCGCAACTCGGAACGATGTGCAAGGCTGGTTGCTTTATGTGAGCATTGCAACCCTATCAGCCTTTCTTGATCTCATCACCAAGAGAATCCTCTTTCAGAAACTTGGCATGCCAGGTGAAAGTCCAGCTATTGTAGTACTTCAGAATATCCTTTTGTTTGAAACCAATCTTAACGAAGGGGCCCTCTTTGGAATTGGTCAGGGGATGGGCCTGATCTTTGCGGCAGTCTCGGCAGCTGCCATTATTGGCATTCTCATCGTCATGTCACGTCCAATCACCCGACAGGATGTATTGCTTGTTCTTGCCCTTGGGCTTGTAACAGGAGGGATTATTGGCAATCTCTATGATCGACTTGGTATTCACGGCCTTCGATGGCACGCTCCACTGCAACGCCTTGGTCAACCAGTATTAGCCGTTCGGGACTGGATTCATTTCAAACTTGATGGGATTATTGACTGGCCCATCTTTAACCTTGCTGACACGTGGCTTGTTATTGGAGCCGGCCTTCTGGTTCTTGTATCTTTTCGAGTTCCCAAGCAGGATCCATCTCATGACGCTTCCTCCCAAGCCTGACATCACGCGTCGACTCGAAACGGCTATTGCAACCGCAAAGATAGCTGCAGCTGAAACACTAGAATGGTTTCAATCCTCATCGCTGATCATCTCAAATAAGAAAGATCAGTCCCCCGTCACTCAGGCTGACCTAGCGGCAGAATCCATTTTACGTGAACACCTGCTCGATGCTTTTCCTCAAGACTCTTTCATTGGAGAAGAATCCGGCCGGACACAAGGAACGTCTTCGTTTGAGTGGGTTGTTGATCCTATTGATGGGACGAAATCATTTATTCGAGGAGTCCCACTGTATGCCACGCTGATCGGCTGTCGACATGATAACATTGGAGTGTTGGGAATCATCATGATCCCAGCTCTTGATGAAATGGCTTACGCGGCAGCAGGCAGCGGAGCCTGGTACTCTCGGAAAAGTAGCCAGCCCAAACAAATACACGTGTCGAGTGAACGTCGTCTGGATCAATCCCTGCTTTGCTCCAGCGATTTTAGCGCATTTGAAGATCGTGCTGATCAGCAGCATGGCTTGGAAACTCGACAGCGACTTGAGAAGACCTGTGGGATCACCCGGTCATGGGGAGATGGATACGGCTATTTACTTGTGGCAACAGGCCGGGCCGAAGTCATGATTGATCCAATGCTCAATACGTGGGATGCCGCCGCGGTAGAAACCGTCATTCATGAAGCAGGCGGCCGCTTCACAGATTGGCAGGGCCAAGCCCGTATCGATTCTGGTGACGGTGTTGCCACAAACGGCCATGTCCATCCAGAAATTCTACGATGCCTTGCAACTGTGTCCTAAGTGGCTGCTTCTATGACCCGGCTTGCAGAAACCCCTTAAAACACTATCCTTTGAATCCTAGAAGTTTTCGTATTTTTCAACTTGTATTCTTTTTTTTGGAAAGCTAGTCCAGTGGCGCGAAGCTGTGAAATCTGTGGCAAAGGTTTCTCAATGGGAAACTCGGTCACCATTCGTGGTAAGGCCAAGTATCTTGGAGGCGTTGGCACAAAAATTACGGGCATTACCCGCCGAAAATTCAAACCGAATCTTCAGCGGATTCGAGTCACTGTCGGCCGTGGTACAAATAAAACAATGCTTGTCTGCACCCAGTGCATTCGAGGCGGCAAGGTATCCAAACTCGTGCAACAACAGCCGTTCAAGCTTCCAAATATTGAAAAATCCAGGCCGTCAGCAGAAGATGCGGTACCCTCGGGACCACGAGCCCGCCCGTAATAGGTTCTTCGTGCCCACGAGATCAATCTACTTGTGAGGACTGTGAAAAACAGGTTCATGATGTCAATTTCCCGTAACGAAGTAAAAAAAGTGGCATCCCTGGCGCGGTTAGCATTGACTGACGATGAACTTGATCTGATGACGCATCAACTTGGATCCATTGTAGGTTTTGTTTCACAACTTGAAACACTGGATACTGCTCAGGTAGAGCCCTTGGCTCATCCACTCGATACAAAAAATGTATTTCGAGACGATGAGGTAAAGCCTTCTCTCTCAACACAGGAAGCGTTACAGTCGGCTCCTCATCATGACGGAGAATACTTCCTTGTTCCTGCAGTACTTGGTGACTCGGGAGCCGCCTAACATAATGCAGTTGATTGAGCGATCCGCTGTTGATCTTGTAGCTGCCATTCGGGCAGGTGATGTCACTGCAGTTGCATGCACTGAGGCTTTTCTTGCTCAGATAGAAATACTCAACCCTCAAGTAAACGCGTTTCTCTCCGTTGCAGGATCAGCAGCCCTCGAGCGTGCTTCCGAAATTGATGATCGAATTCGCTCAGGTCAAATCGTTGGTCCTCTCGCCGGACTTCCCGT
>JBDOMS010000116.1:0-4557 GCA_039831735.1 Pirellulales bacterium | reverse complement strand
CTGATGGACTGTTTGTATAGTCAGTGTTTTTTTGTGATGGCTCGAGCGCCGCCCAAGACATCCAAAACTGAACGTAACTACTGTTCTTCGCAATCACTGGTCGTGAGGCATCATAAGCATTATTACGCGGTCGGCCTGCGAAAGGTTGCCAACGAACACCAACTTGCATGTGATCAATAGTCCATGTGTAGGTGTTTGCAGGAGCTCTATGGTGAATAGCTGGGGGCTCCCTCGGGCCCACTTCTGTCGCCAAACATACTGGATTGGTACATGAACCAACGAATATCACGAGAACGATAGGCGTTACCACACACCTGAAACTGAAGAGACGTGTTACCAATACGAGGTAGCTTGTTAGCATCACGGTATGCCCATCAAAGAGATTAAAGGAAGTGTCGCTTCGTCGCATACGGTATGAGAAGCACAGTTTTGTTTACGAAAAGATCAGACGCCAAGAAGTCATCAATACCGGTCTGAAAGAATGGGTTACGGTACATATGCCTGAGTATCACCATGTATTGAGCACAATCCGTACGGGTGACGTAAGTCTGGTGAGTATCGGAATGCCACGTGGAGTACACAATATGCCGATGCTTATTTTGCTGGCAACACGGTGTCATTTTTTGTGCAGTTTTATGAAGTTTGGCTATGAAGGAAGAAAAATTCTTGCCTAAGAGACAAACGTTTTCTCATCAATACCTGCAGTCCATAGGAATCATTGACCCGTTTGTGTCACTTTGGCGCAGAACATGCCCCTTTCTTCAGAGTTTTCATTCGTGAACTCATAAAGAGAGGTGTAGGTAAACGGGATGTCGCACATGAGGCGGCGGTCCGGAGAGAAGGGATGTAGGAGCCTGTTGTCTGTGTCATTCGTGACGTACTTAAATTAAGGAGTTAGGCCATGCTGAAAATTCGATCCGATGTCGCCTTGGCACTGATCCTGTTGATCGTCGTGTGTGCGCCTTTCGCGCTGCAGCAACACTATAATCTGAATGGACGAAACCTTGTTGATGAGTCCACATTATTTCTGAAAGGGATGCGGACCATTATGGTTGAAGAGTATCTCGCAGATGGAACAGTCCGCGAAATATGCTGTGGTTCTATCCTAGAACATGACAGCAATTGTGATGGCACGATTTCTTTCAGTGAGAGAATGACTGCATGTCGGATGCTGCGTGAGCGGGCTAAAGTGTGTGACATGTATGTAAACTTCCTTGATCGCGCGGTAGATGTATGTGACCTTTTCTTTTGGACACGCACAGTCTCCTTGCAAAATGCAAATCACGGATTTGTGCAGGATACGAGAAAGAAGTCCTAGGTCGCTCCCTGTGCTATGCCCTAGCAGAAAACTACTGGGAATGGTTATTCTTCGCATGGATGAATCGATGAGTGGCATGGGCAGTACGTGGGAGTAGGACGAATGAAGCAGTTGTGTCTTTGCTTGCTAATGTGCGTGCCGTGGAGTCTGGCGCCTGCGTCTGAAAGCACGCCTGAAGCGTTAGAACCGTTTGCACAAAACGTGATTTTCATTCTTGCGGATGATCACCGGCATGATTTTCTTGGATGTCATCAGGCTGCTCCACGTTGGCTTGAGACACCACATCTCGATAAAATGGCTGCAGAGGGTGTTCATTTTGTGAATGCCTTTGTGACGACGTCGCTGTGTTCTCCAAGTCGAGCCTCTATCCTCACGGGTCAATATATGCACCATCATCAGGTGGTGAACAATCAGCATCCCGTTCCTCCAGGCACACGCTTTTTTCCCCAGGATCTAAAGGCTGCAGGAATCCAAACCGCGTTCGTGGGGAAGTGGCACATGGGGCACGATAATGATTCACCACGGCCTGGTTTTGATTACTGGGCATCTTTTCGTGGACAAGGCGCGTATGAGAATCCAACACTTAATATAAATGGCTCACGAGGTGTTTTCGAGGGATATACCACTGACGTCCTTACCGATGTCGCGATTGAATGGCTCACGAAAAAAAGGAACCCTTCACAACGATTTTGTCTCTACTTGTCATACAAAGCTGTTCATTATCCATTCCAGCCAGCCCTACGAAATGCACACAGGTATGATCATCAAAAGATTGACTGGCCAGATACCCGAGCACGAACAGAACGTAATTATCGAACACAACCGAATTGGGTACATGAACGAAGGTATTCCATTCATGGTATCGATCATATGGAAACAGGTCCGTTCGACAACGATCCTGTACCCAACCTCGATGTACTGTATCGCCAATATGCAGCATGTGTGTACGGCGTAGATGAGAACCTCGGCCGTCTGATGAAAGCAGTCGATGAGACGGGACTCTCACGTGACACACTTATTGTCTACATGGGTGACAATGGTTTCCATCTCGGAGAGCATGGCTTTTATGATAAACGGGATGCGTATGAGACGTCTATTCGTGTGCCACTGCTTGCACGACCCCCTGGAGGCTTGAAAAAGGGGAGACGGGTGGAAGCCATGATGCTCAACATCGATATCGCTCCTACCATACTCGATGCGATGATGGTCCGGCCTCACTCAGATGTATCTTTTGATGGAGAGAGTGGCTTGTCGTTCCTGTCACAACAGGAACCGCGGCTGGAGTGGCGCACACACATGCTCTATGAATATCATTGGGAATGGAATTTTCCTGCAACACCATCGCTATTTGCAATTCGTACCGATCGTTACAAGTTCATTTATCACCATGGAATCTGGGATATCGATGCACTCTATGATTTGCAGACCGATCCATACGAGCGACACAATCTTATTCAAGTCCCAGCCTATCAAGAGCTGGCGGAGGATATGCGGAGTGATTTATTCAAGGAGCTGCAGGACAGTGGTGCCTTAGAACTTCCCGTCCGAGCACCAACTGGCGAGAGGCTTGATCAACGAAAATTACCATAATGTTGTTTGCGTATGCGTTAGGTCTCTTGGATTCTCTTGGGCCGAATGACTGGAATTCGATCACGAGAGCGACTGTGGTTCACAGTGCGTGTGCTTCTCAAAAAGCATGACAACAGGTGGCAGGAGTACGAAATGTTCCATCCTCGCACCATGTTGTATGAGGTGTGATACACTCTTCCAGTCTGATCATGGTTTTATTGAATGAAGGAAGGCAATATGGTTCGGTTCCTTTTTTCTGTAGTTGTTATGTACGCCTGCGGATGGGAAGTATGTCGTGTTGGCGTGGCTGACTGGCCTCAATTTCGCGGGCCAACCGGTGATGGGCATGCACGAACTCAGGCATTGCCTATTCGCTGGTCTGAATCCCAAAATGTGATTTGGAAAGTTCCAGTCCCAGGACTCGGTTGGTCATCTCCTGTTGTCAAAGACGGACGCATCTATGTGACGACGGCTGTACCGAGAGAGTCTGAGAGTAACGAGAACAGTGAAGGGCACTCTCTAGAACTAGTGTGTTTCCGTGCACAAGATGGCAAATTAATCTTTCGCAAGGCATTGTTTGAGCAGACTGGCCCGGTACAGATGCATAAAAAGAATTCTCACGCGAGTCCGACGCCGCTGTTGCACAACAACAACATCTTTGTTCACTTTGGTCCACATGGAACTGCATGCACCACATTAGACGGCGAGGTTGTGTGGACATGTGTGCTTCCATATGAACCACAGCATGGCAACGGAGGATCCCCAGTATTGGCTGACGGAGTTCTGGTTATTTGTTGTGATGGAAAAGATGTGCAATATGTCGTCGGATTAAATCCAAAAACTGGCGAACAAGTGTGGAAGACAAATCGTGATACAAAACCCAAAAAAGGTTTTTCATTCGGCACACCCTTGTGGCTTCCAGCATCGCAATCTGAAGATCAAAGAGACCAAGTTATTTGCCCGGGAAGCGATGCCGTCTTTTCTTACAACCCGAGGAATGGAAAAGAACTTTGGAGATTTGATTATCCAAATGGATATTCTGTGATCCCACGGCCTGTGTTTGGGCATGGGCTCGTTTACATATGTTCGGGCTATGACAAGCCATCTCTCTTTGCAATTCGTCCGACGGGGCGAGGGAATGTTACTGAAACGCATGGTGCTTGGATGATCGATCAAGGAGCTCCCCACACGCCATCACTCCTCTTGCACAACAATGAGATCTATCTTGTAAGTGATCGTGGTATCGCGACGTGCTTGGATGCTCGTACAGGTGGTGAGCATTGGCGCGAACGGCTCGGTGGGAACTTTTCAGCATCACCCTTTCTTGCTGGAGACAATATCTATTTCCAGAATGAGACTGGTGAGGCTATTGTCATAAAAGCGGGCACAACGTACCAGGAGGTTAGTCGAAATGAAATTGGTGATGGTGACCGCACGTTTGCGTCATATGCAGTCGAAGGAAACCATCTGTTGTTGCGATCAGAAACATCGCTCTATGCTCTTGGTACTAATTGATGCGCTCGTCGATCCGTGTCTCTGAAGAGCCCTACGTTGTTGAGGTTAGGCCCAAAACGATCGTTCAGGGCGAGTTTTGAGTCCATTGGCTTCATCGTCTGGACGACCATTACTGGTAAACATTTCAGTTGAGGGGTCAAACCCCAACGATCGTC
>JBDOMS010000649.1:0-4560 GCA_039831735.1 Pirellulales bacterium | reverse complement strand
TCTGTTATGACATCCAAAGGCATCTGTTGTTCACGGCTGCTCATACTGATTGAGATTTTCATGCTGAGTACATGCTCAGCGTATGGAAATGATCGATGGCTCGATCTTACCCATGCTTTTAATGAATATTCCATTTACTGGCCGACAGAAAAGGGTTTTCAGTTTTATCGTGGTACCAATAGTACAACAGCTAAGGGATATTTTTATGCTGCGAATCGTTTTTCGACTGCGGAGCATGGTGGAACGCATCTTGATGCACCCTATCACTTTTCCTCTGTTGGCCAGACAGTGGAAGCCATACCTGTTCAACGGTGTATTGGCGAAGGTGTGGTTATAGATGTGACTGCTCAGGCAGCTATGGACAGGGATTATCAGGTCTCAGTAGATGATCTTCGTTCATGGGAGGATACACACCATCAGCAACTCGTTGACGTTATTCTCCTTCTTCGGACTGGCTGGGCATCAAAATGGAATGACAGAACGGCATATCTAGGTACACATGCGACTGGAACACAAGCGATTGCCGAACTTTCATTTCCTGGGCTGGCGCCGGATGCGGCTCGTTGGCTTGTTGATCATCGCAGGGTGAAAGCCATTGGAATCGATACAGCAAGTATCGATCATGGTCCATCTGTATATTTTGAGTCTCATGTCATATTGTGTGGCGGAAATATTCCCATCTTTGAAAATGTTGCATCTCTTGCGTGCCTTCCACCAAAAGGATCATTCGTTGTTGCGTTGCCAATGAAGATAGAGGGAGGTAGTGGAGGTCCTCTTCGAATCATTGCACGAATTCCGTGAACGATGGAAAGCTTGTCCAAGATCTGTCATGTGTTGATGATGAGAGGAGGAGTCCTAGTGATCATGGTTGTTGTTCAAAGTCTATTTTTCTTACATTGCATGATGAAATGGAATCGATGCATGTGTTGAATCGTGAGCACCCTTGTTTGGGAATACAAAACTCGCATGACGTGAAGCTCACTCGCTGTCATCCCTCTGGAAATAATACTTGTTGGAGATGGCGGTAGTGCTGATGCGGGTGACGTACCACGTCATTCTCTCTTCCGTCATGGAAGCAACAAATAGCAGGGCACGTAACAATGGGGCGGGAGATAGTCTTCTTAAGAATCTTACATCAATGCTCCCGCGTTACTCATGCTCTTGTTCTCGTGATCGCTAGCTCCCGAGCGGATGCTCCTGAAGGCAGTCAGGATCCAGGGGATCTGGTTGACCTGTTTCATCAACTGGATGCGTAAAGAGATATTTCCACACAGGAGCGTAAAGCGAATGCCCCGACTGATCTTTTGGAGAATTGCGACCAGGTTGCACTGCCGAATGGGCGCGCTTTGCATCGTCATTCACGTTTGCTGCAGACACGAGTCGGCGTGTATTGTCGTACGGGGGTGCAGAATCATCTACATTCACAATTGGGCCGAATGCATGCATCCCGAGCAGTTCCCATGAACGACAATAGTGATCGCCTGACCAACCAGTGTCGAGAACATGTGAAAATCCAAAAAAACGTTCTGGAGGTGTCGTCGATGGGATGGCCTGCCAGTCCTGATCTTGATCCCGAGGCCCGCATAACATGACAACACGATCAACACGAACCTCTTTTGCAAATCGTGCAGCTGTTGTTGAGCCATGAGACGATCCAGCAATAATCACTTTTCCCCAGCGAACAGAGTAACCGTCAGAAGAAAGAAACTGCTTCCACTGACCTTGAGGGTGGGTGTGTGAAAGCCAAAGAAGCATGGCGCGGGTCCGTTCCATCATTGAATCAGGTTTTGGGATATCAATTTGGTCACTTACATCTTTGCCGGTTGCTGCCTCGAGTCGAATATTCCCACGGTCCATTCGATCGCGAGGTTTCAAAATGCTAAACCACTTATTGGCGTAGTGTGGTTGGATTGCATGGAGACCATAGGAGTTAAGGGTTTTGAAAAGCTCATCGTTGTAGCCCATTAACCAGACAACAAGTCGGCCCTTGAGTGGGATGCGTGTATCAACGGACGCATGTTCAATGTCTTGTGGCGTACCATCCTTTTCAAAAATAAAATTGATAGCAGGATGAGGCTTGGCTCGACGATCAAGTTCACTGGCGCGTGTCTGAAAATGATAGCGCTGAGGATGGGCGTCTACTAGTTGGGCAGTACTATCACAAGCGAATGCAAATAATGCAGTAATGAAACTTGCGATCCAAAGCAGAACCTTCATGTCACGTTTCTCAACTGTTAGCGTGGTGCCTGGTGCATTGATGCGTGTTAGATATTGTCAAGCCGACCGCTGACTTGAGAGTACGGATCCGTCTTGACGCCAGCCGTATCAAGCAGTGAGCCGTAGAGATCCATCAGTGGTGTCTTTGGTGTGTATACAACATGTCGCCCTGGGTTGAGTGCGCCCCCACCATGTCCAGCCAGCATGATCGGAAGATTCTCATGATCGTGCCGATTGCCATCCCCAATACATCCTCCATAGACAATCATACTGTTGTCGAGAAGCGTTGTATCTCCTTCCGGAGTGTTCTTGAGGCGTGTGAGTAAGTGAGCAAGATGTTTGGCATGGAAGGTATTGATTTTGGCGAGTTTGGACTGTTTCTCAGGATCATTTCGGTGGTGAGAGAGATTATGGTGTCCTTCGGGTACATCAATACTTGGATAACTTCGCCCACTTCCTTCGTTGGCGAAAACGAATGTTGCTACACGTGTTGAGTCAGTTTGAAATGCAAGAAAAAGCAAATCAGCGAGAAGGAGAAGGTGCTCCGAGTAATCATCTGGAATACCATCTGGCTTTGTCATCTTGACGGTATCACCACGATCTTTTTTTCCGGCTGCACCAATTCTTTGTTCGACTTCACGAACACTTGTCAAGTATTCATCAAGCTTATGACGATCAGCGGCACCAAGCTTGCTTTCAAGCGAACGAGCATTTTCAATCGCAAAATCAAGAATACTGCGACTGAATCGGTCACGTTTTTCACGGGCTGCTGCTGATTCACCAGGGCGGCCGTTTTCAAAGAGTCGCTCAAAAATGACCCGTGGGTCGTTATCTTTGGGGAGAGGTTGCTTCTCGTTTCGCCACGAGATTGTCGATGAGTACACGCAACTGTACCCAGAATCACACGAGCCGGATGTTTTTCCCAAGTCAGCACCAATCTCAAGGGATGGAAATCGAGTGCGCCTTCCAAGACTGGATGCAGCAATCTGATCAACTGAGATGCCAGCTTTGATGTCCGCGCCATCAGTCTTCCTTGCTTGCATTCCAGTCAGGAATGTTGCCATTGCTCGAGCATGGTCACCCGGGCCATCGCCATTTGAATTTGCTTTGTTTTGTCCGAGGCCTGTAAGAATACTGAAGTCAGATCGCAGTGATTGAAGAGGCTGTAATGTTGAAGGGAGCGTAGACAGTGTTCCCTCACTTGTTGGCGTCCATGTTGGCATGTGAATCCCATTTGGCACATACAAAAACGCCATTCGTAAGGGAGGCTTGCTCACTGTTGAACGAGCCAATGCCATTGAGGAGTTCGGCTGCATGGCTTCAAGAAAGGGCAGAGCAATACTTGTTCCAAAGCCACGAAGAACAGTTCGGCGAGAGAGATGGTGTTTCATGGTGCATCAACCCCTGATTCACGTTGTCGAAACGCGGGACTCGATACGATCTCGGCAATAATAACCGATATTCTATCATCGGCTCCAGCCGATGCTGCAGCAATACGTTCTACAGCACAAGCGTCATAATACTTCAAACCCCTTCCAAGTCCGTAGGTCATCAGTTTTTCAATAAAACATCGGCGAAAGTCATGTTTTTTCTCAAGAATGATAGATCGTAGTTCAGCAGGCCCTTGAAAGGAACGCCCGTCAGGCAGTTCCCCGGTGGCATCGATGGCAAGGTCTTCGTCAGTATCTCGCCATGCTCCAATGGCATTGTAGTTTTCGAGTCCAAAGCCCAGTGGGTCCATGAGTTTATGGCATGACGCACAGTTTGGATCTGCCCGATGGCGCTCCATCATTTGTCGAAGCGTACCTGATGTTGGGCCATCATTGGTTTCCGATAATTGTGGAACGTCTGGTGGAGGTTCGGGTGGAGGAGCGTTGAATAGATTTTCCAGGATCCATTTGCCTCGTTTTACTGGGCTTGTACGCGTGGGATTACTGGTCACGGTGAGAATACTTGCATGTCCCAGAAGACCGCCACGCTGATTGGAATCCAGGGAAGTCTTTCTAAACGACGCTCCATGAATGCCAGTCATGTTGTAGTGGGTTGCCAGCACCTCGTTGGCAAAGGTGTAGTCTGCATTGAGGAAGTCCATGATACTTCGATCGTTCTGAACAATATACTGAAAGAATAATTCAGTCTCTTTTGTCATTGCACTTCGGAGATCTGTATTGAACGATGGAAAGCGTTTTGGATCTGGAGACCGCTCGTCAAGTGTTCGAAGGCCGAGCCATTGTCCTGCAAAGTTTTTTGCGAGGGCGTTGATTTTTGGACTTCGAAGCATACGAAGAGCCTGATTGATTATTTGCTCTGTCGTGTGTACCTCACTTCGCACAGCAGCCCGAA
>JBDOMS010000598.1:3233-4567 GCA_039831735.1 Pirellulales bacterium | reverse complement strand
GATGTTCCAGTGACGCTGAAAAGGACAGCTGCATATATCGAGGCAAGTGTATACGCATTCATATTTTACCTTCCGTTCGTTTTTTCTTTCCACCTTTGCCACTTCCACCACCACGCACTACCAATTCTTGAGGATCCAAAACTCCATTTCTGTTTACATCCAGCTTCATCAACGCGGTGACCGCACCATCGATCTCTTTTGCAGACAGCTTTCCGTCACGGTCAACGTCTAACAGCCGAAACAAGCCTCCGCCTCCTTGTCCGCCGCGACCTCCACCTTGCATACTGCGCCCGCCCTGCCGGCCGCGAAGTTGTGTTTCTCCGCGGCCCTCTTGTTGATCCTGAGTCTTTTTGCGTTGGCCATTCGTACCTTGCTGTGCAACTGCAGGAACCGAGATAGCCAACAACGCGAATGTTGCCGTAACGTTCAACAATTGTTTCATGACGTATTTCCTTGAAGCTTGGGGTTCAGATTATTTTTCGGAGAGCATGTACGAGTAACTCACATCGCCGTTCCATCGGTTTCCACCTTCTGCTGCCGGGAGGTACGCTCGGACATAGTCGACGCGGGCAGAGTCGCCGCCCACGCGAACTCGCACGTGGCCGCTGCTGCCCTGAACTTCTCCGCCCAGATAACCATATTCTTTTGCGCTCTTTGTTCCCGAGCGAGGATGCCCAGGCTGCGGGACAAGCTGATAAACGATACCATCAAGATCCTGCTTGATGAACATGTGGTCGTGCCCATGAAAGACCACGTTCACGCCATGCTCGACCAACAATTGATGAATCGGCTTGCCCCAGCCGGGCCGATGACGATCAAACTCGTCTTCTCCCGATAAGCCTTTACCGCCCCATTCCCAGAACGCAGCCGCTTCCGCTCCACCTCGCTGGTTGCGATCACTGCCGCCCACGAGGTGATGCAGAAACACGAATCGCAATTTCGCATCACTTTGTTCGAGCGAGCGTTTCAACCACTGATACTGATGTTCTCCAAGCGTCCAGTACCAGTTATCGCCGAATCCACCGCGACCGCGAGTTGTCGTGTAGCGAAACGGATCGAGCACAATGAACTGACAGTCGCCCCACTCAAACTGGTAGTAGTTCTCCGGCAGCCCAACTTCGCGTTCACGTTGTTCATTGCCCGTGAAGAATTCGTTCGGAAAAGGATTCGGGATGTAACGCTTGCGAGTCTCGGTCGCCCACACGTTCGACCCGCGACTACCGGATTCGCCGTCATGATTACCCAGAGCGAAGTACAAAGCAGCGGAATGGCACAACTGACCAAGGTAGTACCGTTGAGCCAAGTACTGGGGCTCGGACAACTCCGGCGACACG
>JBDOMS010000598.1:0-3223 GCA_039831735.1 Pirellulales bacterium | reverse complement strand
GTATCGGGCTGATCGGCCAGAGCATTGCCAAGCGTGCGAAGGTAAACGTCACCACTTGTATTTTCATCAAGGTGCGAATCTGCCTGCACGGTGAAGACAAACGGACTGCTCGCGTCTCGTTGAGTGTGAAAAGTGTATTCTTCGCTACGCTTTTCCCGACCACGCGACTCATAATGCAACTGGTAGAAGTACCGCACGTTCGGTGACAGCTCCTCAAGTACGAAGTCGACCGGTCTGCCGCTGGTCACGCTTCTTACAGCAAGGTCGTTTGTGTAGTCACCTCTCACTGTTCCGTACGACAGCGAGACTCTGGCATCAATGTGCAGCAACACGCGAATCGTAGCACTCTGGTCCGTAAGGCGTCCCAAAACAATGTTGTAGTCGTGTTCTGGTACTCTGTTGGCTGGCGGTGGAGATTCGTAACCTCCTAGGCGGCTTCCCCCCGCTGAACGCCGATCGCGTCCCTGGGCTTCTTCGCGGGAAACAAATCCATCGCCGTTCGTATCAAGCCGGCGAATCGAAGCAGGTGCTGCTTTGACCTCACTTTCGGACAGACTCCCATCGGAATCGCGATCTATTGCGGACAACACCGGATCGGCCCTTTCCTGTTGGGCAAACACGGGAATCGGGCAAAACAAAATCAAAACGCATGCAGTGATTTTTTGCTTGACGTTCATCATGGCTGTGCCTCCTCGTGTTTGATCTTTCGCTCCCCATCATCGTGAAACGCGTGAGAGTAGAACCGGTCATCGAGTGACTCCAGCGACACCAACACGAGTTCGACTTTCTTCGGTCCCCCGTGGCCACGAGGAAGGCCATCCAGAACCATGCGATGAATCATCCCATCGTTGCGATCAAAGTGAATCTCGATCGATTTGGGGCCACGGACCTCACGAGACTTGTAATGCCCAACGAGCCGGGCATTTGGATTTCTTCGATCAGTGGGCTCACTTAACTCAACGTCGTAGTCATCACGCAGCGACGTGAGTTGAGAGTAGAAGTCGGTAAACGCAATGCTCTGTTGTTGTCCCGGGACCTTACCACGAAATCGTGTCAGATCTTCACTTACGTGAATGGGTCCATCTTCACGAAACGCCCAACTTTCGGTGCCGTCACAGCCACTCTTCTTCACGCGACCATCTGTCATCGTGCGAACAAAAACGTGCCGGTTTGTATCGCCGACATACAGCATGGCGCCATCGACGTTCTCGTTGGACTCAGCACGCCACTGTTGTTCCGTGAGATTCTCTGGTTTTCGTCGCTGCCGGTATTCTTCCAGCACATGGATCTCGTAAGCCCGATCAACGGACTGTATCGCAGACTGAATGATCCTTTCCAGAGCTTCCGCAGCACTCAGAGTACTTGGACCTGTGAAAAAGAATACGACCAACAGACATGCCGCTAGGCCGACACCACATGCAAGAGCCAAATATCTACGGCCCAAACGGTGACCCGCCTGATCAGTCCTGCGACGATTACTATGAGATTTTGCCTGGCTGGTCCCTCGGATCTCTTCATGTTGCTCTATCTGCGATAACAGTTGAGTGATGCGACGTTCTTGAACTGCATCGTCGTCTCGCGACATGTCACGCAAAAGTCCATGCACAACAAGTGCGTCCGCAGTGTGCTCAACTTCGCCAGAGCGTTCATGCTGCTCGCTTTGATCACGCTGGTCGGCATCTCGCCAGTCTGAAAACGAATCATGGTCGTGATTTTCACCACTCATGGTCTGGCCTCCCATGGGACCAGAATCCCTTTACGAGTAAGACACTCGGCCAGCAGGACCCGAGCACGCACCAGACGCTTCTTGCAAGCCTCGAATGAAATGCCGAGACGTGCTGCAAGCGCTGATGTTCTCATTTCATGGAAGTATCGTCCCTCAATCGCAGCTCGATGCGACGTTGATAATGCAGCAATGCATTCTCGAATTACCGCGACCTTTTCATCCCATGTGTCGCCCGGCCGTGTTGAGATGGATTCAAACTGCTGATCCACGTGTGCGAGCAGGGTTTCATTCAAAAAGATCGGCAACGCTTTTCGTTTCCGGTAGTGTGCCAGTACCAGCCGTCCAGCAATCCCCCGCAACCATGGTCCGAACGGTCGCGAGAGGTCACATTCGTCGAGTCTCCGCCACGCAACGAGCATCGACTCCTGAAACAGATCGTCAACTACGGACTCGTCGTCAACCAGCGTACGTAGATACGCCGTCAGCATCCGCGAGTTTTCGCGTGCGATAATCTCAAACGCCAGCTGTGTTTTATGATCCGACAAACCGAGTGCTCCTATCAATCGAACACCTAATACTGTCGCCTCGGCACGAGAATGGGGACATTTTTTTTAAAAAATGAACATTTCTCCTTAAAACATTCTTGGTGAGGATTATTATCCATCTCCCTCGCAAAGAGGGGCGGCTAAATGCTTGTTTTCGCATTCATACAAACAGTGCAGACGTTGAATGTATCCCTCCACACTATGGGTGATCCGCTTTTGTCCGTGATTTTCCTCTGTAATTCACTCGGTAGAGTGCGGTAGTCACTGCAAAACACGAGGGTTTTAGCCTGCTTAGAAATGCCACACAAGTTTGCCCAGAAAAGAAATTTCAAGGATACATTTCACTCAGCAATTTTCTGCTGGGGTTTCGCAAAATCAGATACGTTCAAGCAGCAACCTCGAGGTCTGCGAAACGCCTTAAGAATCAGCTATCGCTTGAGAGTTTGAACACAGAGAAGTTCTAAAAGCATCAACCCAGGTGTAGTACCTTTTCAGGATGTAGAGGGGTTCTTCGTCATTTGCTACCGCATGGTTTCCGTTTGGTAGCCACGCAACACAGCCTCGACACTGCACGCCGCTCCAGATTCTTGGCTGGATTGCCTGCATACCCGTCACACAGGTGGTCTATGCCTTCGCCGTTGTCATATGCATATGTGTCAAAAAATTGAATGGCGAGGAGTCGTCTATGAAATCAGACGTCATCATTGGTCAACGTGGGTACAGATTCTTTCTCAGTCATAGTCTATTTTCTTACTCACCAAGCGACACCATACAACACGGCAGCTTTGTATCACAAAGAATCCTGAGAATGGGTAGATCATTACGCCTATTCATCATCTCAGCCATCCTGAGAACAGCCGGCTCATGGACTCGACGATTCAGAAATAGCTTCAAAGTCTATGGGGCTGGCCGTGTCAGACACTGAACGGCCATCCCATCCAAAGATCGAGAA
>JBDOMS010000640.1:0-4569 GCA_039831735.1 Pirellulales bacterium | reverse complement strand
AAAGTGGATGACGTGCCAAACAACGTAGTCAAATGAATGAGAATCATCAGGCAAAAATGATTATTTTTGATCATTTCTGGTTTCGATGACAAAAAGTGGTTCACCGGCGGAGGCTGAAGGGGGGGTACCCCTTGGGCAGAAAATGTGCGGAAAAAGTTCTTAGGTGCCGTGTACAGCCTGCGATTGATTCCATGCCGTTACAGCCAGAGACCGCCGTGTGAATACCTACACCGAAAGAGGACGACGCACGTCGAAAAATGCATGTTTCTGCAGGAAACATGCCAAAACTTAGGGCATGCTTGACCAAGAAATTTTGGTACTATATAGTTACGGCTGTTTTAAGCGAGTCTGTGGCGTGCTGCGCGCTGTATTCGCCAAGGAAGGTCTGATGCTTGTTCTCTCGCGAAAAAAAGACGAACGCATTGTAATCAACAACGACATCACGATCGTCGTGGTAGAGATCCGTGGTGACAAGGTGCGGCTTGGCGTGGAGGCTCCAAAGGAGGTTCCTGTCCACCGTAGAGAGATTTTCGATGCTATTGCTCACGGTGACTCAAGTGATGAAATTCCCAGTGAATCGCGTGCCGTGGACAACCACATCTCTGCCAGTTCCGAGCAGGACTGAAAACTTCCCCGTGATCCTCTTCTAGCCTTTCCCGATTTCGTTACGAAGAGTATAAGATTCTTTGGAGCACAGACGGCCCCATCGTCTAGAGGCCTAGGACATCGCCCTTTCACGGCGGCAACCGGGGTTCGAATCCCCGTGGGGTCATTCATCATGTGTTCAAGAATCACTCGCTTGGCCTTGTGGTTCTTGCGCACGTACTTTTTGTTCTCTCACGAAACGCATGGACAAAGAATCGTTGAAATCATCTCAGTACGATGCAGTCTTACTTGTTTCGTTTGGTGGCCCTGATGGTCCCGAGGATGTTATCCCATTTCTTGAAAATGTCCTCCGCGGTCGTAATGTTCCACGAGAACGAATGCTTGAGGTTGCAGAGCACTACTATCACTTCGGTGGAAAAAGCCCGATCAATGAGCAAAACAAAAAGCTCTTGGACGCCATTCGTGAAAAGTTGAAAACAGATGGTCCGAATATCCCTGTTTATTGGGGGAATAGAAACTGGCATCCACTGCTCTCCGACACCCTTCGAGAGATGCGTGATAATGGAATAAGCCGTGTATTGGCCTTTGTGACAAGTGGCTTTAGTTGCTACTCAGGATGTCGCCAGTATCGCGAAGACATCGAAACGGCTTTAGCCCCACTTGGAGAACACGCTCCTGTCGTTGATAAGGTTAGAGTGTTTTTCAATCATCCAGGATTTGTGGAGCCAATGGCACGAAACGTCCGAAGTGCCCTTCATCAACTCGGTGATAATAAGGCATCGGTGCTGTTTACGGCCCATAGTATTCCATTATCGATGGCTGATACTTCAAAGTACGTTGCACAACTTACTGAAGCATCTCGCCTGGTTGCCGAAAAAGCAAACATAACTGACTGGCAGTTAGTCTATCAAAGTAGAAGTGGCCCACCGTCCCAGCCATGGCTCGAGCCTGATGTCTGTGACCGCATCAAGGAACTATCGAAGCAAAATATACAAAAGTTTGTGATTGCCCCCATAGGATTCATCTCTGATCACATGGAGGTTTTATACGACCTCGACACCGAAGCTGTGGATCTGTGCAAGGAACTTGGTGTTGAGATGGCTCGCGCTGCAACCGTTGGGACAGATCCAGAGTTTATCGAAATGATTCGTAATCTGATTGCTGAACGCGCCTGGGAACTTCCTGATCGAACCGCGATTGGCAATCTGCCCGCAAGTCATGATGTTTGTCCCCTCGACTGCTGTCCGGCACCAGTTCGCCGGCCTCCTCCCTCGGCTCCAGCGTCCTAAGGCTATGCCCCGAGATTGTCTGTCTTCATTGAAGCGTGCACAACAAAACAATTGGCCTGGCGAACTTGTGCTTCTTACACATGGCTTTATGGCACACCGGTGGATGCTCACCCCACTTTCCCATCGACTCAGCAGCACCGGATGGGATACTCGATGCTGGGGTTATGAAAGTTGGAGAACGAGTGTCTCAGTTCATGCTCAGGCGTTTGCAGACGTACTTGAAGACATTGATTGTGACCATTCTGTAACGACTGTTCATCTGGTGACACACAGCATGGGATGCATTATCGCACGCGCCGCACTACCACTCTATCATCCAAAGAAACTTGGGCGTTTTGTCATGTTGGCTCCGCCGAATCGAGGATCATTCATCGCAACAGCCACAGCAACATTGCTTGGTCGTTTTCTTCAGCCAGTATCCGAACTCACAACAGATGCAAGCAGCTTCGTCAATAAAACACCTCAACCATCAAATGTTGAGATTGGCATTATTGCTGCCAGTCGAGACGCACTTGTAGCAGTGGATGCTACGCGCCTTGATGTTCCGCATCAGCATGTCACAATCCCATGCCTTCACTCGAGCCTCCTCTTTCGACGTGACTCCGCGAAACTGGTCTCGCAGTTCTTAGACTCAGGAAAATTTGCTTCAATCAATACCCCTCATGAATAATCTAATCCGTCGTCTTGGAAATTCTGATGTAACAGTAAGTGCGCTTGGGCTGGGGTGTTGGCCACTCGCAGGAATGACCCGCGAGGGAATAACTCGTGAGGATGCGATTGCCACAGTACGCACCGCCTTTGAGTCGGGTGTTACACACTTTGACACCGCATACTGCTATGGTGAAAACGGTGAGAGCGAACGGGCAATCGCCGCAGCGATTGCTGATAATCGCGACGCTGTAGAGATAGCCGGTAAATGTGGCATTCATTGGGAAGCCGATCGTAAACAATGCGTCAATGGGCAACCTGACCGCCTCCGTCGTGAAGTAGACGAAAGCCTGAGTCGTCTTTCCACAGACCACCTTGATTTGTTGTACCTCCATGCTCCTGATCCAGAGGTGCCCATCGAAGAGTCCGCATCTGCACTTCACGGCATCTGTGAGTCAGGGAAAGCGAGAGCAATTGGTGCCTCTAACATGTCCGTAGACCAACTTGAATGTTTTCACGCAGTTTGCCCTCTATCAGCCTGCCAGATGCCATACAACATGCTGCAGCGGGGCATCGAGACATCGGTGCTCCCGTGGTGCAAAAAAAACAATGTCGCCATGGTTGTCTACTGGCCACTCATGAAGGGGCTTCTCACTGGAACAATGAGCGAAGATCGTGTTTTTCCTTTGAGTGATAGCAGGCACAAGTATCCCATGTTCCAGGGCATAGAGTTCAAGAAGAATCTAAGATTTGTTGATGAACTGCGTCCCATCGCAGCTCGCCTGGAGTGTGCCGTGCCTGATCTTGTCCTGGCATGGACGGCAGAACAAGACGGAATCACCAGTGTGTTATTTGGTGCCACGTCACCTCATCAAGTGTTCGAGAACGTGCGTAGCATGACTGTCACACTTGATGATCAAGCGAGGGTGGACATTCGCGAGGCGATACACAATCGGGGAACAATTATTGGTAGGCGAGCAGTCTAACTTTACGATGAGGCATCAGGATACTGCTGCGGCCTGAGGCTCCAACTCACTTACACTGACGTAGGCCTGACGCACTTTTAGACAAGCTTGACGAAAAGGCTCTGCTCGCGTCACTCCGGAGAGTCGCAACGTCTCTATCTGCCCACGTCGAAAGACAAGATCTGCACAGTCAAACCATTCTTGACCTGGTTGAACTACGAGATCGATTTCATCAAATCGATCAAGATCAACATATTGATCCACCGACGGAAGAATGCCACGCTCAATTGAAACTCGCCTATTCGAAAGTCGATACCGTCGAATCGCCCATGGCACACGAAGAGATAAATATAAAACCAAACCCAAGGGAATGGTGAGCAAGAGAGTAATACGACCAACTGAAAGAGGACCGATACCCAACTTCACGCGGTAGAAACGGCCCAGCCACTGCCCCAGAGACGTTGAACCAACCGATGGCCATACCGTCATCACGGTCGCTTCAGCAACTGACGGAGGAACAACACCTGAAATAACTTGTTTGTCTTCCATTTGCCCTATGGTATCCGCCATCAGCACAAAAAAAACCCATCTGGGCTCGGCCGAGCCCAGATGGGTCACATGATCAATGATTTTGTAGTTCTGTCGGCCCTAAAAGGGCCAACTCATCTCTTTCGGAGGCACACTCTTTTCTAGCCTTTCGGCTTCAAAAGAGTCGCGATCATCTCTCCACATAAATAGTTGGTCTGACAAAACAACTGCATAAAACTTTTCAGAAAAATACAGTCACCGTGCCAGGTGCTTTGGCAGACAAAAGCCTGCCGCAGCGGTTTCCTTTAGAAAGGAGGTGATCCAGCCGCAGGTTCCCCTACGGCTACCTTGTTACGACTTAGTCCCAATTGCAGAGTTCATCTTCGGCGCCTGGGTCCTTGCGGTTCCCTCAGCGACTTCGGATGCCCCCCACTTTCGTGGCTTGACGGGCGGTGTGTACAAGGCTCAGGAACACATTCACCGCGGTATGCTGACCCGCGATTACTAGCGATTCCAGCTTCATGCAGGCGAGT
>JBDOMS010000558.1:0-4574 GCA_039831735.1 Pirellulales bacterium | reverse complement strand
CTTGCAAGTTATCAAGGAGATGAGGGTCATCAGCAAAATGCCAAAGATCGACAGACATACCAACAGGGGTATTTGGGAGAGAGTACTCATTGACTTGGTCAATGAGTACAAGAGTGTCAGTTAGTGTCGTCAGGAAACTACATCCAGATGTTGCGTGAGGATGCAGAGGTTTGAGAGCTAGTTGCACATTCTCTTGATTTGCTATTGGAATCAATGTTTCAATGGCATCAGTAAGAAGCCGACGGGCATGTGACAGCGTGTGACCGCCACGGCTTCCACTATAAAGTACAACTGTAGGGCACTTAAGTGAAGCTGCTAAGTGAATGGCATCCTTTGCATCAGCCAGACTTTCTTCAAAAGTACGACCATCACTTCCTGTGAATCCTCCTGCCCACTGAACACTTGACACGTGCATTGAGTATTCTTCGAACAATTGTCGTATCTCTTCACGTGTAAAGTCAGACACTTTATTGCGCCAGAGAGCCACCGAAGAAAAGCCATGGTTGGCGTAGTACGGGAGTTCTTTTGATAACTCCCAACGGTTGGTTGTCATCTGACTGAGGGCAATTTGAAACATACTCTCCACAGACTCCTGAGATTCGGTTGAGGCCGCGAGCAAGAAAGGGGCCTTTGCTCACCAGAAGGAAGAAAAGTATGAGAGTTGCCTTTGCGGACTGTCTAGAGCATTGTATTTCTTTTTACTGTCACATTTCTGAAGCACTACTATAAGGTTCATATTGCCAAATGCCTTCCGTTTTCCATATGCTGACTTATGAAGCGAAAATCCCGAACCCAGCCCCTGTCTCTTGCACATGGTAAGATAGAGATTCCTCCTAATGCCATACGATGGCAGTTTGTGAGTAGCGCAGGGCCAGGTGGTCAGCATGTCAATCGTACAAGCAGTAAGGCTGTCCTGCGGTTCTCTGTGAGAGATTCGCTTTATTTACCTTCTTATGTCACAAAACGTATTCAAGAGCATTTGCAAAACCGTATTAACTCAGATGGCGATCTGGTCATTTCAAGTCAGCGGTTTCGTGAACAACACCGGAATATTTCAGACTGTCTCACAAAACTTTCATGTATCATTGAGAAGTTTGCCTCGCCTCCACGGGTGAGAAAAAAGACAAAAAAACCTCGCTCTGCGGTTAGGCGTCGTCTGATTCAAAAACGGCATCGTAGTGAAACAAAGCGCCGCCGCCGTTCGCTGATGGAATGAATCTATGGAGGAAGTGGGTCACATAATTTGGTATACTTTTAATATCCTTCTCTTAAGAATATTATTTGTCGAACACGTTTATTGCTAAGCTTAGAATTTTGGAATGTCTGCCATGTCGTTGCCTCGTGATATTGATGCTGTTTTGGAGGACTGGAGATACAGTCCTGGTGAAGTGAACGCTCGCCTATTGAAAACTCACAATGGTCGTGAAGTCTTGCAGATGCGGATTGACATGGGGCTTCTTCAAATGGAAACAGAACTCCGCCCTGATGGAGATAAGCCTCATGGTGCCGAGACCTACTATGACTATCTTGTTGGTGAAGTGATTCGTGAGGGAGATTCATTTCAGATTGGTCAGGAACAGCGTGCTGAAGCAGACCGCGAATTCATCCAGTTTTATCATCGTAGATTGTGTTGGTTGTCGTTGCGAGAATATCGCCGAGCAGCTCAAGATGCACAACACAGTCTCTCATTCATGGATTTTATACGAGAGCATTCATCAGATGATGAGTGGACTCTTTCACATGAGCAGTACCGACCATTTGTACTTTTTCACCGTGTTCAGGCTACATCTCTAGCTGAGTTAGAAGAGCACGGTGCGGAAGCGGCCATCATTGAGATAAATTCAGGTCTTGAGCAGTTTCGTCATTTATTTGAAAGATATGACGCAGCTGATCAATACGAGGATGATGAGTTGGTTATGCGTTTAGAAGAAATGCGAGAAAATGTTCGTCAGCGTTACGAAGTTGGTTCAACATTGACTGAACAATTGGACGAGGCAGTTCGCACAGAGAATTATGAGTTGGCAGCGAAACTCCGAGATCGGATTCGTTCGCAGGGAGCCACGGCTTTGCCAGATCACCGTACTGGTGACTGATAAAAACAGGTGTGGCTCATCTCCATTGATTGCTGCAAGTTTTTCCATGCGAGGTGAATTTTTTTCAAACGCTACACCTTTTCTGTAGTGCCGGTTGTAACATCTGCACAAACAAAGAAGAATGAAATGGGGAAAAGAAAACATCTAGGGGGCTAATTCTCTTTTGTCATGCGTTTTTTCTTGTTTGGCATGCAATATGCGGAAAGGGAGTGGAAACAGTTTGTTTGTACTCCAATAAATAGAGAAATGTATGAAGGCCCCACCAGAATCACATGCAATGTCAGGGCAAACGAGAACCACTCGTTCTTTTTTTCGAGTCGATACCCACCGATGCCCAATTCGTACTGTTCCGATCGCATCAATTCGTGAGTTGCTGGAATTTGAAGATGAATTTGAATGCCTTGCTGGAGAAACGAGCGACGCATCACTTGTGGCTGACATGTTAGAGTCACGAATGATCAGCCCCCCAAAGCGACAGCGGCGTGGTAGCCGTGTTGTGAGTTCTCGGGCCGCGTTTTATGAAACAGGGCGATAGGCCTAGGAGATGTGGTATCATGGACTCCTCGAGAGGACGCCTTGATGGATCAACCACTTTTTCTATCGTCAGGAAAAAAAATTCAACTGAAAGATTTTGACTCCGGATATACGTCAGAATTCAAAAAAAAGACTGGGAAACATGAAACCCATCAGATCCTCAAGGAATTGGATCATCTTGCCTATCAGTTGTATGCTGAATCTCGTCGCTCGGTGTTAGTTGTCCTCCAAGGAATGGATGCTTCAGGAAAAGACGGAACGATCCGAATGTTGGCTCGAGGTATCTCGCCGCAATGCCTCGATGTAGTGAGCTTTAAGGAACCAAGCTCACTCGAATTATCACATGATTTCCTATGGCGTGTGCACAAAGCTATGCCAGCGTATGGACGGATCGGCATTTTCAACCGGTCTCACTATGAGGATGTTCTTGTTGTGCGCATTAGGAAACTTGTAGAAGAGGATGTTTGGCAAGCACGGTATGAGCAAATAAATGCTTTTGAAAAGCTACTCACAGACGGGGGACTTACAATCCTGAAGTGTTTCCTCCACATCAGTAAGGATGAGCAGCGGCAGCGGTTTGAAGCACGCCTTCAGGATCCTCAAAAACAATGGAAACTCGTCCCTGAAGATGTGAAGGATCGGGAACGGTGGGATGCGTTTCAAGATGCCTATAACGATGCCTTAACCCGATGTAATACGACGAATGCCCCTTGGTATATTGTGCCCTCTGATCGCAAATGGTACCGGGATCTTGTGATTGCTCGATTGCTGCGCGACACACTGAAGAAAATGAATCCTCGGTATCCAGAATTTGATCCCTCATCCATACCCCAAATGAAATAAAGTCATTATGAATGATGTGACACTTGATCCAGGTATGTGTCGGGTCCGCCAGCGTCGACTTCTTAACCATATGAACGCATTGAAAATTGATGCCAGTATTGTGGCGTCTGCCGAACACGTGCAATATCTCACGGGTTATCGCTGGGATTTTCGTTTTTCACCTGTGGCGGCCCTGCTCTCTTCAGGAGAGTTGATTCTTATCTGTCCTGGTGAAGTTGTTGATGCAGCGGCAGTGGATGATGTGCGGTTGTATGAAGCAAAATGGAGATCAACACTTCGTACTGATCAGCGAGAGGCAAGTTCTCGTGTTTTGAAAGATTATTTTTCTAGCATTCCTTCCATAAGACGAGTTGGCGTGGAGTTTTCAACCTGTCCAATACACATAACACAACTGTTTTCTGATGCAGCATTAATCGATATCGATCGTACTTTTCTTGAAATGCGCCGGTGCAAAGATAAGGATGAAGTAGCACTCCTCAAGCGAGCCATCGATGCCACGGGTGAAATGTATCGAGTTGCTCGAGAAATGATTCATCCAGGAGTCAGTGAACTGGATATCTTTTCGGCACTTCAGGCAGCTGCAGTTTCTGTCTGTGGAGAAATGCTCACCGGGACTGGTAATGACTATGCATCCGGTGAACGCGGTGGTCCGCCTCGACAGCGTCAGTGTCTTCCTGAAGAACTTTACATATTGGATCTTGGGCCAGCCTACAGAGGCTATTTTGCTGATAATGCCCGAACGATTGCCGTAAATGGAAGCCCTACAGACCAGCAGTTGGTAGCCTGGAATCATGTGTGCCGAGCTTTTGACATCGTGGAACGAATGGGGAAACCGGGCACTCGATGTCGTGAGATTTATGATGAGGTTCAGCAGTGGCTCGACACTGCGGCTCTTGGTTCTTGGTCAAGTCATTTGGGGCACGGTATTGGTCTCTTCGTGCATGAGGGGCCGCATCTCAATCCTCATTGGGATGACACGCTTCAAGTTGGAGATGTGATTGCGGTTGAGCCAGCACTTTATCATCAGGAATTATCATGCGGAATACGTCTTGAAAATGACTATATTGTCACAGAATCCGGCTTAGAAATACTTAGTCCATTCCC
>JBDOMS010000393.1:0-4586 GCA_039831735.1 Pirellulales bacterium | reverse complement strand
AGATCCCGTGAGTGTGCCTGGTGCTGCGACAATCCTATCCGCTGCCACTGCCACATAGTAACCGCCACTGGCAGCCGTGTCTGAAAGACTTGCTACGACAGGCTTTTCGGCTCGCTCTACCTCCCTCCATATCAAGTCACTTGCAAGTGCTGAGCCACCGGGTGAATTGATTCGTAAAACAATGGCGACAACATTTTTATTGGAATTAGCCTCCCGGATAGCCTCGATAATTGCACCGCTACCACCACTCATGCCACCCAAGAACCCCCCGGAGGCTTGCCCCTCCTGAATCTCTCCATTGACATACACGATCGCAATTTGTTTGCGACTACTCTTTGAAAACTTCTTCCCGCTTCCTGAAAATATTTCGAGTAACTTCACCATACCTCCGATGCCCGAAAAATCATTATCAACTTCACGAGTAGCGTAATCGTGCAGGATAACAGGCTGATTTATCCCCGCATGCGCGGCAAGTCCACTGATCGCTTCATCCTCATATGCAATAGCATCAATGAGCCCCGCCTCTTGCGCTGACTCAGGTGTAAACACACCAATATCAACCAAGTCCCGTACATGCTTTAGCTCTAAATTTCTTCCTTTTGCTATCTGTTCAATAAATTGATCGTATAGATCTCCAACAAACTCCTCATACTGTTTACGCAGTTGGGGGCTCATACTATTTCTTGTCATGGGTTCACCAGCCCCTTTGAACTCACCCACTTGGAGGATTTCAGCATCAATTCCTAAAGCATCAAGCATTGCTTTATAAAAAGTTACTTCAACCCGCACACCAGTAACTTCCAGAGTGGATGCCGGGGGCATGGAAATACTGTCACAGCAAGTAGCCATGGTGAAGAGCACTGGTCCGCCACTCACAAAGTGCGCAACGACTGGCTTCCCTGAATGTTGGACTCGTTCAATCGCCGACATGATTTCTATCATCCGTCCACGACCAATATCTGTCTTGTGAATCGATAAAAGCACAGCATGTATCGAAGAGTCTGTCGCTGCCTGTTCAATGCGCTCTACGACCCGATGGAGCCTTGGAGAAACATCTGCGAACATTCCAGACTGACCAACCCCTTCTGGAATGGATCCGGATATCTTTATGACGGCAATCTTTTGAGATACCCCTGCATCGTCATCAGCAACAACACATCCCAATCCGTACGAACAAAGCAAAAAAACGGATAATACAAAGTGCTTTTTCATAAATGTCTCGGCTCCAGAGTCTTTTGGTTTCCCTCAATGTATCGTTTGATGCAAGAAAAAATGAACCTTTTATTGGTAAATGGACGAACGTATAGTAAGATACGAGCGTACACCTCTTGTTGTTTTCTCTTTTCCCCGCGCAAGGAATGTGATTTTCGTCATGCCAACCGCTAATACCCGAAAAAGGTCTTCCGTCGTGAAAAAAAAATCACGTAGTTCCACGTCAAAATCAGCACAAGAAAAGCCATCCTCGAACACATTGGACTACCTGAACTCTCCTCAGGAATCTGACTCGGGCATCCATGTTGATTCTGATACTGCACCCACAAAGCGACAGTTGGAAATATATGAATTTATCCGTGAAAAAATTCATAGCCGAGGATATGGTCCCACGGTAAGAGAAATAGGAAATGCGTTCAAAATAAAATCCCCAAATGGGGTGGTTTGCCATCTTAAAGCGTTAGAACGCAAAGGTATGATTACTCGTGGCAAGAATATGTCTCGGGCAATAGAGCTCGTGAGTGAACCTGCTCACCTGCGTGGTTTACCAATGGCAGGTTGGGTTGCAGCAGGCACACTACGACCTGCTGAGGAACAGTCTGATCGCGTAGATTTTGAAAACTTATTCAATCGAGACAGTCACTTTGTCCTCAAGGTGATGGGGGACTCTATGATCGATGCTCAAATCGCTGATGGGGACTGGGTTGTTATACAAAAAAAACAGTCTGCGCACTCAGGTGATATTGTTGTTGCACAAACAGAAGATGGTGAAGCCACACTCAAGCAATGGTTTCCAGAACGAGATCGCATTCGGCTACAGCCTGCAAACAGTTCCATGCGGCCAATCTATGTGAAATCTGCTCGAATTCTTGGTGTTCTGGCGGGCGTTGTTCGAAAAACTTAGTTTTCTTAAACAAGATTTCTTCAATTGCAATATGTATCATTGCTCGTGACTCAATTCCTGCAATTGATTCAGTTTGTTGTAAAGTGTTTTCAAACTGATACCGAGTTCATCTGCTGTACGTGCCTTGTTCCCATTATTTCTATCCAATCCTTCCACAATTGCCCGCATTTCCATCTCTCGAAGGCTCTCAGGCCTTGTTGGCTTATGATGCGGTTCAGTTCTCTGCGTTCCAGCAGATATTTCTGACAACGTTTCTAGCCTTGAAGGCAGGTGATCCGTACAAAGAGGAAACTCATCACATAATACAAGTGCATGTTCAACAACATTGGCTAACTCTCGAACATTCCCTGGCCAGTGGTGTGCGTTAAGTATGTTGAGCACTTCCTGCGTTACCACGTCAGTTTTTTGTGGAATATGGGGTCGAGATTTTCTAAGAAAATGCTGTACGAGTTCAGGGATATCCTCCCGCCGACTGCGCAACGGAGGCACAATAATTTCAAATGTATTGATTCGAAATAGTAGATCTTCTCGAAACCCCTCGTTCGTAACCATTTCCTCAAGACTTCTGTGAGTCGCACACACCAATCGCACATCAACATGATGTGTCTGGTTTTCACCGACTCGACGAATTTCACCACTTTCTAAAACTCGTAGTAGTCGGGGTTGAAGCGACTTTGGCAACTCACCAATCTCGTCAAGAAATAAGGTGCCACCATTTGCAACCTCAAAGAGCCCAGGGCGATGCTCATCAGCTCCGGTAAAAGCACCTTTACGATGTCCAAATAGTTCACTTTCAACAAGATGCTCAGGAAGAGATCCACAATTTACCGCCACAAGCGGGCAATTCGCTCGAGTACTAAGGTCATGTACAGACCTCGCAACCAATTCTTTACCGACCCCAGTCTCACCTCGTATGAGCACATTTGACTCACTAGGAGCTACCTTGGCTATCAACTGACGAACCTTCTCCAGAGCGGGGGAGTTGCCCACCATCGCATTTGGGCCTTCCGCTCGTCTCAATCGATTTTCTAACGCTCGTAACTTTGCAGTGAGTTCTCTTTTCTCACGAACTCGTTCTAAAACTGATTGAATCTCAGCAAGTTTGCAGGGTTTGGTTAGATACTCAAAAACACCTTGCTTTACCGCCTTGATCGCGCTCTCCAAAGAAGATTTTCCCGTAATAATGACTGACTCAGTATCCGGTGAAGACTCACACATGTGAGTAATCACTTCCATTCCCCCAGCACCAGGCATATCGAGATCGACAATGACACAGTCGTAAGCCGTCTGATCGAGTGCTGCTAATGCAGTTTGCCCATCCGGGCAAACCGTCGTTTCGTAGCCAAGACGAGGTAACTCAATTCTCATCAACTCCTGAATCGTGGGCTCATCATCTGCAAATAATACTCGCATAGGTTTAGGCTGCTTCACTGTTATGTTTCACCTCATACTGAGAGACACTCTTACTTAATCCATCATTATTCAAAAACTGTTCCTTCTCCGTGTCTGCTATTCCTTTTGCAAGCGGCAGCATTACGCGAAAGATCGACCCCTCTCCTTCACCCTTACTGAATGCCTCAATGCGCCCACCGTGGTCAGCTACAATCCGATGTACAATTGATAGGCCTAGGCCCGTCCCTAAACCTTCCTTTCTACGCGTGAAAAATGGCTCAAATATATGTTCAAGAACCTTTTCGCTCATACCACAACCGTTGTCAGAAAAAATGAGCACGCACTCCCCACCACTTTGACGAATCGTCACACGAACCCGGCCAGTTTCTGAGATAGAATCAAGTGCATTCGCTACAAGATTAAGGATGACCTGTTTTATCTCCTGAGGATTGACTGTCGCTAGTACATCTTGCCCTTCGACGATTTCTATTCTCTTACCAACAAATCGCCCAACGTGCTGAAGCATGTCAACTACGTCGGTTACAACGGGTCTAATAGCAGTTGTCTGCCTACGAACTTCACCCAAACGTGAGAAATCTAAAAGCTTTTCCGTAATTCCCTTACAACGAAATGCCTCTGTCTGTATGAGCTCAACATAACGATTGATCAGACTCATTTCTTCTGGTGCCTCTTGAAATGAATTTATACGACTCTCTAGTGATTCCGCACACATCGCAATTGATGCTAACGGATTATTGATTTCATGGGCGACCCCAGCAGCCAGAAATCCAATGCTTGCAAGTTGTTCACTGCGTATTACTTCACGTGTTCTTAATTGAACCTGTTTATCAAGATCGTCGCGAATCTCTCGAAAACGCTTTGTCATATCATTCAGGGCATCTGCGAGTTCCGCCATTTCATCACGGGTATCGAGATGAATACGAAAAGTAAAATCTCCAGATGCCACACGTCTTGATGCATGACCTAAATGACGCAGCGGCCGAAAAACCCACCGGTATGTCAAGAGTCCCAGAGCGATTAGCAAAAATACCGCGGCAAGTGATGAAACGATTGTTGT
>JBDOMS010000679.1:0-4596 GCA_039831735.1 Pirellulales bacterium | reverse complement strand
TGCCGGAGCATATCGACATTGAAGGCCCACTTTGGGTCTTCGTAATCGAAGTGAATCACTTTCTCGCCATTGAGCCAATGTTGGATAATCGTTCCCTTGCACACAACACGGCCCGTATTCCATTGCCCAACGGACTTCGTCCGGTCTTCTGAGGGTTGGACACAAAAGTAAAGGGAGGCCGCACTCGTGCGAGGGTTTCTACCATCAGGATGCACATCATTGTCAAGGATTTGATACTCATACTGTGTTGGTCGATAGTAGATACCACTGTTACTACCCTCAGCAACTTTCCACTCGAAACGAAGTTCAAAGTCATCAGGGATTTTCTTGCCGATGTACACCAAGCTACCACCTTTACCTTCACGAGAGATCACACCTGATTCAATTTTCCAATTGCCATTGTGTTTCCAGTTTGTCAAATGGTCTCCTTCGCTCAACAGCACAAAACTATTCATGCCACCATTGGGGCTTGGCGATGTTGATTCGTCAGCAACGCAACGACTTGTTGATACAAGAAGGACGAGTGATAAAAAAGTACCAACGTGATTGAGATTCATAGTAGTTCCTTTCTCAGCAAGCACTTCTCGTGAATACCACTCAGAGAACTGCATGTGGATATTAGTGCTTTCATAGGCATGATGAACTCAGTATAAAGAAAAAATGAATGATGATATGGCTTACAGGAAAAATCCATTCTTTATCATGTGATCTCCGTTTTTGTATTTGTGTTCTTTCATGTAAGCACATTGAGACGTCTTCAGGGATGTGCAAACCTGTCTTCTCGATCCACAAATACACCACGCGAGGTATGCACGCATCAAGGTGTTATTTTCTGGTAGTCCGTCTAACTGCTGGTTTCATGACTACAGATTCCGTTGCCTAAGAAATCAAGGACGAGTCATATTCGTCACAGTTTCCTTATATGAGTTTTTGCTTCGCTCAGTTCGCTGTCTGTTGGAATCCCTATCACCGCAGTGGTGTACTTTTAAGATTACGCAAAAACACATCTCAGGGAGACTGGCCCAGATTAACAGGAAGGCTAACGCCCTATGAAGCCTTTGCCTGACAACCAATGATCATGACCACAATGGAATAACGTTATGGTTTCACATCTTCAAGCGACTCACTCCTCGTCATCCTGACAATCAAGCATTTTTTCCTGATAGACCGCTTTGGGGTCTTTATTCTTTTCTTGCTCATCCCGAAGCCGCTCTATAGCTTCATCTAGAGAGCCATTTCCTAGGCGAGTCATTTTTCCACTTTCTTTTTTCAACAATTGAATAGTTTGGACGAGTAGTCTTATATCTTGTATCTATCCGGTGATAATCACCACTGACTGGAAAAAAGTTTCAAACCGAATGAACGTTCTATTCTGCTCAAACCACGTCATACTTCAACACCTAAGAGCATGCCACACCATCGCTCCTAGTATTTCCCAATGACTTCCCCACGACCACGAGAACTCAAAGCACGATAAATACTGATGTCAATGTTTTCATTGATCACCCGCACAGAACCATCACAAAGCGTGAAGTGTGCATTACCTTGATGCGGTGCAACAACCCCGCGGTCCGGACCATAGTTGACTGTCGGATCAGTGGACTGACGAGCACGGTTTGGTGCAAATTCAGTATCGAACAGCACCATATGGCCATGATCGTCTTCTGGATCACTCTCATCACGACAGGCAGCGGCCCATGCATTTTCAAAGATCACATGCCCAGCACCTGACGTAATAAAATTTCCATTTTCATCTTGGATTGGACCGTTGTGACGTTCACCAATGGCAAGTGTTTTCGATAAACCATCCGTGATACTACGGAATTTTGTTTTACTGTTTCGATAGAAAACACCCTGGCAGGGATCATAGGTGGGGTTTGATTCTGTTGATCTTGCACCCGGTGTTGCGTCGAGGTTTACCCATTGAATCTCTGCTGGCTGAGGATTCGTGGACTGCCCTTCTGCTGGCCCCCAGTTGGCACAATAACTTGAGCCAGCATAAAACGATGATATTGGTGACGTACCGCCTGAGTCCCGGGCGACAAGCATGTCCATAGAAAACACATCAGAAGGACAAAGGTACGATGCGACAGATGTTTCACGTGCTGCTTTGTTCGCAGGCATAAAACAAGGAACATCAAAGTTGAAGGAGTCATACAGAGTTGATTCTTCTATGGATGGAAGAATCTTCGCTCCCCATGCAAATCCCATATGATTCGCGGCATCATCCTCACCAGAAATATCCCTCGATTGAGCATCGTAATCAGCTCCACGCATGTAGAGATAGCCGGGAGGGAGCACACGGTTTGAGGATTCGAAACCATGAAGTGCCACACCGATTTGTTTGAGGTTGTTTTTGCAGGAACTGCGACGAGCTGCTTCCCGAGCTTGCTGAACAGCCGGGAGCAGCAAACCAATCAAAACCCCAATGATTGCGATCACAACGAGTAGTTCAATTAATGTAAAGGCATTTTTTCGTTTGGTATACATGAGGGTCTCCACGTGCTTTATGTCTGTTTTTATCTCTGATCGCATCTACTCACTCCGGATTAAAGACGAAGCGTTGCATGCAAAATGTGTTAACGTGATTCACTCTCATTTCAGACGAATGAAATCCATATGCATATCTGGTTCAATCCACCATCATGCATACGTGGAATGAAGCACACGTCTGTAAAGAGTGCCAAACGAGCACCAAGATAGAATCAGTGCTCTTGAATTAACAGACAACTTGAGGTGGAGGAACAGGAGGGGCAGCCCGCTCGATACCATGAAGCATTTGAAGCCAGGCATGATTCATTTGTGAATTTAGCGACATGGCAGGCACGATCGATAAACCAGAAAATGGAGCAGAGATTTGAAACGTTATCAGTGACCAATGGAGTGATTGATTGGCGCTGATTGATAATCCGGATGTTTTGAACGTTGGATCAGAATAGTTTATTTGGTCATCATGATGCTCACCTGCAATGGAATGCCCGGCAAAATGCAGGTGGTGATGGTGCCCGTGGTGAGTGTCGGAATGTGAGGCATGTTGCCCATGGCTATGCCCTGTGTGCTGCTGGTCACCATGCCCATGCATCTGGTGATCATGCTGTATCCCTACCACCATGCTAGACGTGATCAACGAAAGCCCCAAAAGGGCGGATGTCGCTGTTTTCAAGATATGAGGAAATGATCGCTTTTTCACTTCATCCCTTTGCTTGGATTATCATATCTGTCTATTCCGAACGGGTCAATAATTTCGTGTCTAACACTATTCTCTAATGAAAATCGTGAGAATGATGAAATGACAACGCCACTTTCTGCCTAAAGCACGAGTCCCTATATTCCACACAATTGTATGTGTATGTCGAAGGTTGGGGATGGGTTGACGCCAAACTTGAAGACTGCTTTCCTCATACGACGACAACAACGTTTTACATTGTGTATCCACATGAGGTGGGGGGTACGATAATGGCATTTCAAGAGGGCTTCACGATGCGTTTCTCGATCGTTGCGGGTGTGGCACTTGTCTTCCTACCGTGCATGGCACATGCACGTGAGCCCATGGAAGGACATATAACAAACGAGACCCCTGTACACTCCAGTTTGCACGACATCATCGTAAGCCACGGTGATGAGAATAATGTGCTGACACTCTTTCACCTCAAGGAAGATGGGTCATCTCGGCGCAGGATTACGAACGACGAATACAACTGCCTGATGCCATCCTGTTCCCCTGACGGAGAAAAAATCGTCTACGTGCGACAAAGTGAGAACGGCATGGCACTTTGGCTCACAGATCTTGACGGAAAAAAATCAAGAGCACTGACAACCGCAGGGAAAAACCTTGTGCCCTCTTGGCTACCTGACTCCACACACGTGGTTTGGATGAAGTCTCAGCCAGGAAAAGATCCAACGCAAGACAGCCAGCTTCACATCCTCAACATTGAAACAGGGAATTCACGAAGACTTTTCACCGATCCAACGCAGATAGGTTTTAGCAATGCCATGCCAACAGTTTCACCCACAAGAAATGAAATTGCCTTTGTTTCAAATCGTAGCGGTCACATGCGAATTTGGGTAAGTCAACTTGATGGAAGTGACGCGCGTCTTGTCTCTCCCCCAGACATGGAAGATCACACAGTCATCAAGGCACCGATCGAACAGAAAGTTCCGGCATGGTCCCCAGATGGAACATGGATTGCGCATTGGGAAGGTGTCGAAATGATTCACTTGAGCCAATTCACAGGTATCCCCAACCCTAAACGAGATCACATGATTCTCGAAACCTTTCATGTCTGGGTTGTCGACAGGAATGGAAAGAACCGTCGAAAGGTTGGGCGGGGTGACGACCCCACATGGTCTCCGGATGGGTTTGTCACTCGGGCATTTCCAGATCAAAAAAAGGGCGGGCCAAGGATCATGATCGAAACAGCCACAGGGGAAACGGAACTACCAATCATCCCCCCGAAAAGAAACTGGGGGCGATTCACGTGGAAGCCCTCTGCCAACACGACAGACTAGGTTGTACTACTACACAAAACCACCGTCAGCCATTCGTATATTTACTTTTTGTTTTTCCTGCGAGGCTGCGTGTCCGCACGTACATCC
>JBDOMS010000555.1:0-4606 GCA_039831735.1 Pirellulales bacterium | reverse complement strand
CAGACAAACTGACCGCTCGGTGCTAATGCGGCGTGAGGAACTGTTAATCCGATCGCTTCAGCAACCACCTGAGCGGTAGCCGCCGTTCCAAGAAACTGACAGCCTCCACCAGGAGATGCACAGGCACGACAGCCGAGATCGGCTGCCTCATGGAGCGAGAGTGTTCCATGCGTATACCGAGTGCCAATCGTTTGGATCGTACCTGCATCCTCACCATGTTTTGGAGGAAGCGTAACACCTCCAGGCACAATCACCCCGGGCAAGTCAGGCATTCCGGCAATAGCCATAAGCATGGCTGGAAGACCTTTATCACATGTCGCAATCCCCAACACCCCTTCACGTTGAGGAAGTGAACGAGCCAGTCGCCTCAACACAATAGCTGCATCATTACGATAGGGAAGACTATCAAACATACCCGTCGTGCCCTGCGTCCGACCATCGCAGGGATCTGAACAAAACCCAGCAAATGGAATAACGCCATGTTGCCGAAATTCTTCAGCCGCAGCCTGAACCATAAGTCCTATCTCCCAATGCCCAGTGTGGTATCCAAGCGCAATCGGCGCACCATCCGGGGCGCGCACACCTCCTTGTGTTGACAAAATAAGGTAGTGGGAATCAGCAGACCTTTGTGCATTCCACCCCATACCTACATTTTGCGATAATCCAAAAAGGTCTCCACTCGGGCGTTGCCTGAGCATCTCGTCCGTAAAAGGAAGTTCTCCCAGCGGTCCCTCTGACGAGGTTTCTATATCGAAGATACGAGCATCATCATCTGAGAGAGCATCCGATGCATTCATGACATATTCACTACAAGACACATGGTTGATTCAGGCAAACAATACGCTGAAATAATTTTTACCATTTTACTCAAACACCCGTTGGGCAAAATACGTGTGCGACGTTCCCTCACCCAATAGCTGTTGACAACATATAGTGCGTTACTTTTGGTTGTGTATAGACAAGGAAGTTTCATCCATGAAAATGACTTTCGACAGTTAGCCTATTTTGGCTTTCTGAATCGTTCATTCTACCAGTCGCTTCATTCATTAAGACTCGACACCATGAGGTTGAGCAAACACATGGAAGGCCTTGCCCGTCTCTGTAAATATTCTCTTGACGTTGAAGCACCCACACCCCGCATAGGAGTGAGCTTTGATGGTGTGCATATCCATGATTTGCCGGCCACACACGTCGCGTCTCTATCTGATATTTTGGAATCGGAGAGTCCTACAGAGTTTGTACGAAAAGGACTGACCCACTCACGTGAGCAGCATGCCGTAAGGGACGTGAAACTACTGGCTCCCATCGACCATCAGGAAGTCTGGGCTGCAGGCGTGACGTATCTGCGAAGTAAGTCCGCTCGCATGGAAGAATCTGACTTCAGTGCGACAGCCTACGATCGTGTCTACGATGCACCGCGACCGGAGATTTTTTTCAAAGCGATTGGGGAAAAGGTTGTAGGACCGAATGATGCCGTTGGCATTCGACAAGATGCCCATTGGAATGTACCAGAGCCAGAATTGGCACTTGTCATGAATGCCAACGCGCAACTAGTCGGATGCACGATTGGCAATGACATGAGTTCACGGGACATCGAGGGCGAAAACCTGCTCTATTTACCTCAGGCAAAAACATATTCTCGTTCATGTAGCCTCGGCCCATGGATTGTCCTCATGCGTGATGAAGTTGCTATCCGTGAATGGAGTATCTCTATATCGATTGTACGAAACGGACATGCCTGCTTCTCCGGCAAGACATCTATTAATCAAATCAAGCGATCATTTTCAGAGCTTATCTCTTACCTGTGGCAATCCCAAAAATTTCCCCATGGTGTTGTGTTACTCACTGGCACAGGTGTTGTTCCTGATGAATCCTTTACATTGATTGCTGGTGATCAAATCGTGATTGAAATCAGTGGCATCGGCCAGATTTCAAATCATGTCGTTGTCGTCTAATTTCACTCTTCTCTGAATGCAATGGGGCTATCATGACTGACTTTCATGGTTCAAACTTCGTGGCTGGAACACTTAGAACATCAACTCGCACCTACAGCGTCATTAGCCCAGTTGACAGCTCAGAGCTGCCAGGCTCTTTTTCGATGGCGTCGGTTGATGATGTGAATGATGCTCTAAAAGCATCAAAGAATGCATTCAATGCTTTTGCACTTTCTCATCATGAGACGCGTGCAGCATTCCTTGAAAAAATTGCTGACGAAATACTGAATGTAGGGGACGAGCTCATTCAACGAGCGTCTGCTGAGACTGCACTTCCAACAGCACGTCTCACTGGTGAGCGAGCCCGAACAGTCGCGCAACTTAGACTCTTTGCGACCATGGCACGAGATGCAACCTGGCTGGATGCCAGGATCGATACTGGCCTGCCTGATCGAGAGCCCGCACCACGCCCGGACATACGTCGCATGAAGCACCCGATCGGACCGGTTGTTGTTTTTGGAAGCAGTAATTTTCCGCTTGCGTTCTCCGTTGCTGGAGGGGATACCGCAAGTGCCTTCTGTACTGGTAACCCAGTCATTGTGAAAGCACACCGAGCACACCCTGGCACCTCCGAACTCATTGCAACTGCCATACACCGAGCCGTTGATTCATGTGATCTCCCACCCGGAGTGTTTTCAATGCTGCATGGAGAAGGCCGCACCATCGGGCAGGCTCTCGTACAACATCCCGAAACACAGGCCGTTGGGTTTACCGGTTCATTCACAGCAGGACGTGCCCTGTGTGATGCTGCGGCAAAGCGACCGAGCCCCATTCCTGTCTTCGCAGAGATGAGTAGCCTCAACCCTCTATTTCTCCTCCCAGACGCACTATCTGCTCGCTGTTGTGACATTGCAAAAGGTTTCGTCACCTCAATGACACTTGGTGTAGGGCAGTTCTGCACAAAACCGGGACTGGTCTTCGCAAAAGAAGGCCCAACACTGGACGCGTTCCTAGCATCCGTTTCAAAAGAACTGACTGAGATAACACCATCATCCATGCTGACTCGCGGTATTCTGCAGTCCTACGAAGCGTCACGAAATACAATTGCGTGTGATGCCAGTACCACGCTCGTTGGGAAATCATCCGGAATACAAGATGAATCCAAAACACAGGCTGGCGCGAGCATTATGATGACCGATGCAGCAACGTTTCTTACACACCCGCATCTTGCCGAAGAGGTTTTTGGTCCCTTCAGTCTAATTATCAAAGTCCAATCGTCGGATCAATTCAAAGCAATCGCCCAACAACTGAATGGACAGCTCACAGCTACCGTGCACGGCACTGAGAAGGATCTTCAGGATGCACAAGATCTTCTCCATATCCTGTCGCACAAAGCAGGAAGACTGATTCTCAATGGGTTTCCTACTGGTGTTGAGGTATGCCATGCGATGCAACACGGAGGACCGTGGCCTGCGTCGAGTGATTCACGCTTCACGAGTGTTGGATCTGCTGCACTTGAAAGATTTATTCGGCCTGTGTGTTATCAAGGTTTCCCACAAGAACTGCTGCCAGCCGCTTTGCAGGATGGTAATCCATTAGGAATAAATCGGGTGAGAAACGGTGTCTTGGAGCATCATTAGTTGAAGTTCATTCAAACGAATGACTCGGTTTTTGATAGCTGTTGGCCCAGAACATACCCAAACACTGCCAGACTGAGCCCCCAGAAATCTGATGGAATCCTTGTGACATAGGACAACGGGAATTGAGCAGACAGAGCTGGAATATTTTCCAGAATAAAGACACTGACCCAGCCAGAAAAACCAAGAATCATTGACAACACTGCAGGCAGTGGGCCTCGTGGCCGCCCATAGATGCCCATAACGACCGGAACAAAGAGAGCAACTAGCTGAATGGAAAGTGCAACATCGAGCAACTCCATTAATGACTTTCCCCACATCGCAAGAAGAATGCCACCAATCGAAACAAGCACGACACAGATCCGATCCCGCGCAAGTGGCGATACATGAAACACATTCAGCCGCGCGAGGAGATTGTGTCCGAGAATGGTCGCCGGAGCGAGAACTGCACTTGTAGCTGTCGATACGACCATCGAAACAACCGCAACAACAAAAATGACAAGCATGCCCGTTGAGAGATATTGACCCGCAAGAAATCCGACAGGATCGATTGACTGGCCCGGATGGGTCACAAGTGATGCAAATCCCAACGTCACTGGAATCATTCCAAATATAAAATATGCACATCCAGCAAAAATACATGCATACATAGCGGTGTTGGCACTCTTTGCAGCAAAAGCCCGCTGCTGTAAGTCTTGTCCGGGAATATTACCAAACAGCCCTGTCGCCCATGCGCCTAACCAAGCAAGAATAACCGTGATCGACATACCCGAGGGAAGAAAACGGAGGTGATTCGGATATGTATCACTAATGTGGTGATACACCGCAAATAAACCGTGAAGAGCATTCCCATTCCCAAGCAGGGGGTCCGACAACGCAAATACTAGCAACACAACAAGCCCAGTAAGAGCAACGAGAACCTGAACAGTATCGGTGAGTGTCACTGCCCACATACCGCCTATGAGCGTGTAGAGAAGGGTAATAGACGCTACAAGTACAATCCCTGTAGTCAGTGGGATATTGAAATAGAGTTCG
>JBDOMS010000034.1:0-4613 GCA_039831735.1 Pirellulales bacterium | reverse complement strand
AATGCCTTGTTTTTCTGACTCAGAATGTACTGTCTCGGCTTCTCGAATTCCCGCCGTATCGATGAGATCAACTTCCCATCCATCAAGGACCATGCGCGTTTCAACTGCGTCTCTCGTTGTACCTGGCTCGTGAGAAACGATGTTTCTTGAGTATCCTGCGAGAGCATTGATGAGACTGCTTTTGCCAGCATTTGCCGGACCCATCACAACGACTTTCCATGGTCGAATGAGACGAAGGCCTATACGAGATAGACTCAGGAGTACGCTTACAGCATCACGGGCCTCGCTGAAGCAACGCTTTTTGTTCAGCAGCTCAATCCTGTCAATTTCAGCAGCAAGGACCCCTGATAACTGCTTGCAGAGTATTTTTGCCGCACGAGGACTTGCGGCTAGAGAAATCGCCTCCCGTGCCTCGTTTTCAATAACGATGTGATGACCATCTTGGTGTTTGTTACACAGATCTTTCGGCGTCGAGCATTCAGAGAGCCATTCTTTCCATGTCTGACGTATTGCGCCTTGAGACACAAGATCAGCCATCACGACTTCGCAGGCAGCAAGGCCTCCGTGACAATGGACTTCGAATACTGTTTGTGATCGACGCACCACGACAAGCTCTTCACCATGTGTTTTATTGCCCCAGCGACCGAAGACCACGGCATTATCTGGACGAGTGACAAGCGGAGTTCCGCTGCAGAAAAAAAACTCTGCCAGGCTTGCAAGTGCCTGTTCCCCTGACAGACCCACAACAGCTAAAGCTCCACGTCCTACGGGTGTGAGGAGGCTGATCCGGAGGTGTGAGAGATTGGAAGTCATAGTGGTTTTCTTGATCAGTGAATGGGGACGCACACCTGTCATCATCGCATATCATGTTCGACAATAAATACCTTGAGTGCCGACTGGTGAGCAGAACAAAGGCGCATGTGCGAATCAGGTTGTGTGGGTGTGGAGTTCAGTTTTTCAGTTATCGGTGTCAGCATACATCACGTTGGTGCACGTTGAGTGGCACGGCATATCCGAACAATCAAAGCTTGGAAAAGCCTTTTTTTCTAACCTGAAGAAGGCAAGGTGAACGGTGTGAAACGTCACCTGGATGGAGGGCCCGCAGCCTGACAAGCCATATATTCGCTAGGATCCATTTCTCTGTGCACCGTCCCATGGAGTATGGCATAGTTGAGTTCATTCCTCTCGTCCAAAGTATTTTGTTATGCGATCGTTATTCACCTGCTGTTGTGTACTGGGTTTGCTCACGGGTGGCTTTGTGCTCACAGGAGATGCAGGGTGGTTGGTGGATAAAGGCACAACCCTTCTTAATACTACGACTGTGCCATCTGCGTGGAGTATCTGGAAGGTCCCATCAAGAAGCCCTTCACCCCCAAATGGTACGCTGGGTACGCAGTCTCTGTCGTCCACTCATACAGATCATGTGAGAGACCATTTTTCATTACCGCATCAACAAGAAGTGTCTGCGGAGCCACAGCCCATTCGTTATGAAAATACAGTAGATCCTCACAGAGACACCCAAACTATGCTGCCCACGCATGCGAGGACATTCCGCATTGATCTTCGACTTCTCAACCCGGGTGATCGTCTTGTTGTAGGGATCGGTGCGTTACATACGACGTTTGAGATCATTGATCCGCGCACAGGGGAGGCACTGCAATATCCAGACATTCGCAGAGTAACAATTGCGGGAGTGACGAATCCACACCTTATTGAGAGAGGACAAATGCTCCTTGTACACCCTCAAACACGTGTCAACGGAATCAAGCCTTCATGTGAAGAGTTGGGGCCTGTTCATGCCCTTTACATTCACAATGACGAGCAAACACCAGCTACTCCTCTATAGCAGCTTCAGCAGCTTCTTGCTCTGGAGTCCAGCCAACACGTTTTTTTGATAGACCGATTTTTCGCTCCTCAGTATCAACGCGAAGGACTTTCACCTCTAACTCATCACCAACTTGCACAACGTCTTCAGCATTCTCCACCATATCCTCTGAGAGTTCCGAGATATGGAGAAGTCCCTCAAGGCCATCTTCAAGCCCGACAAAAACACCAAAGTTTGTGATCTTGGTTACGGTGCCTTTGATAATGTCTCCAGCCGAATATCGCTCGGGAATATCTGATGACCATGGATCATCCCCCATTTGCTTGAGACCGAGAGCAATTCGCCTTCGTTGCTGATCAACGGAAAGGACTTTGCATTCAACCTCTTCCTCTTTGTCAAGCATTTCACTTGGGTGCGTTACTTTTCGTGTCCATGACATATCTGTGACGTGAAGGAGGCCATCAATGCCATCATCAATCTCAATGAATGCTCCGTAGTTGGTGAGATTACGAACAACTCCCTTGACGATCGCTCCAGGAGGGTAATCAGCAGCTACTTTTTCCCATGGATTTTGTTGAGTCTGCTTCATCCCCAGAGATATCTCTTGCTTATCTTTATTGATTGCAAGTACAACGACTTCAACTTCGTCTCCTGGCTTCACAAGCTCACTTGGGTGGCTGACTCGCTTGGTCCAACTCATTTCAGAGATATGAACAAGGCCTTCAACACCATCTTCAAGCTTTACAAATGCACCGTAGCTCATAACATTGACGACGGAGCCATTGCAAACAGTGTCCACCGGATATTTCTCAGCAACCTGTGCCCAAGGGCTGGCCGTTCGCTGTTTCATTCCTAAAGCGATCTTCTCTCTCTCTCGATCGATGTGAAGAACCTGGACTTCGATTTCTTGATCAATTGCCACCATTTCACTCGGGTGTCCGATTCGACCCCAAGACATGTCAGTGATATGAAGAAGTCCATCAATGCCACCCAAATCGACGAAAGCACCAAAATCAGCAATATTTTTGACAATACCGCGTCTGATTTGATTGACCTCAAGTACCTCCATGAGTTGCTTTTTCCGTTCTGTTCGTTCTTGCTCGATAAGGGCTCGGCGAGAGACAACAATATTTCGTCGAATATCATCAATTTTGAGCACTAAGCACTGAATGGCTCTTCCGCAATAATCACCAATATCGGCCGGTCGGCGAATGTCAACTTGGCTAGCCGGAAGAAAGACGTTGACCCCAGAAATATCGACCAGCAAGCCACCCTTAATCTTTCGCATGACATAGCCAGTGACGACGTCATTTTCCTTGACGCTCGACATGACATGAAGCCAGTCCTCAATCCGCTGAGCCTTTCGCTTGGAGAGCGAAATCATGCCTCGTTGCTCTTCAAGAGCCCCGTCTTCAAATTCCTCAAGAAGAACCTTTACGGAATCTCCAACTTGAGGCTCTGGTTCTCCTTCATCCCATTCATTCCTGGGAATTTGGCCTTCGCTCTTATAGCCGACGTCTACAAGTACAAATTCATCATCAACACGCAGCACCTTGCCATTGAGTACAGAGTTTACGGTGAGCGTAGCGGCACCTATGGAATATTCTTCACTTTCTGTGCCAGCAAGAGCTTGTTCAAGTTCTTTGTCGAGATCGTCTCCGAGTTCAAGTTCACGTATGAGGTTGCGGTTGACCATAGGTTGAGGGTTTCGTTGGTTGAAAGGGCTGGAGGAAGGAAACACGCGGGCCACAAATATTTGAATTTCGCAGTGTAACAGGCTCATCTGTCCTGAACAATCGAGCCTTTTTTCTAGCCTCCCTAGGTTGCCTTACCGTTTCAGTAGGGCGATATCACTGCAAAAACTGGTTTTAGGTCGATATGACGGTATGTCTTCATTCTGTCTCGATCAGGTCACTTCAGGAATTAGTGATATGGACTTCAAGGCTGCATATTTTGGTCTGAGACAAGTTCGTCTTGTGCTCTGGATTGCGGTGGTCGTTTGTATTGTGTGTGTTAGCCGACCGACAGAAGCACAGTTCCTCGATGGCCCCCTTGAAGGGAATGCCCCGCGTCTTGGGGATGCCCGCACGCAACAATATAGAGTGGGAATTATTATTGCGGCTTCGGGAGGAAATCTGAGGGACATCTATGCAACGATGCCCATACCGGGAGAGTGGCCAGAGCAGGATGTAAAAAAAATCTCAGAAGAGACATCAAGAGAGGTCCGATCTCTTCGGTATCGTACGTTGCCCACCGGTGTGTCTCAAATGATCATAGAGATACCTAGTTTACAGGCTGGCGCAAAGGCTCAGGCAATCGTTACGTTTGAACTTACTCGTTCGGCAATTCTCCCTCCAGAAGAAACTGCATCACTCTTGATTCCAAAGAAAATGGAGCGAGAGTTGAGACTTTTCCTCAACCCAAGTCCCTATATTGAGTCTCGTCATCCAAGGATTAAGAAACTTGCAAAAACGTCAACTGAGGGGCTCGCGGGCTGGGAAAAAGTTGAAAAGATTTATGACACCGTTCGTGATACTGTGGAGTACCGTAATGGCGAACTGAAAGGTGCTGCACGAGCACTTGCAGATGGTTGGGGAGATTGTGAAGAGCTTACATGTTTATTCATAGCAATGTGTCGTTCAGAAGGAATCCCTGCGAGAACAGTATGGGTTGAGGGACACTGTTATCCAGAATTCTATCTTGAGGACTCGAAAGGAAATGGGGTGTGGTTCCCGTGCCAGGCGGCTGGAACTCGAGCATTTGGTGAAATGCCAGATCAACTACCAAT
>JBDOMS010000536.1:0-4616 GCA_039831735.1 Pirellulales bacterium | reverse complement strand
ATAGCGGGAGAGTTTCGCTGACCTTTCAACGACTTCTCATTTTACGTACATTGAATCATCGATTTCGGCACAACCAGATAGCAGCATTTTTCTGGTGGTGTACCTTACAAAAGGAGTCCATTACTTATGAGTTTTCGGAAGTCTCTCAACGAAGAAGTTGCAGCTGCCCTGAATGAACAGATTTGCATAGAGTCCTCAGCAGCCTTCCTTTATTTTTCCATGGCATCATGGTCAAGTGTCCAGGGTCTTACAGGCATGGCAAAATGGTTTCGTGGTGAGGCACAAGGTGAGCTAACGCATATGAATCTTTTTGTTGATTACCTCAACGACCGTGACTACCAAGCAAAATTTGCCACCATCGAAGCACCAGAATCTGAATGGGCCAATCCTATCGAGGCCTTTGATCTTGTTCGGACGCAAGAGCACAAACTGCTTCAGCGCATGAATGACCTTATCGATCTCGCTGACAAACATAACGACCATCTCACGCATAGCTTCCTCACACAGTTTGTACCTCAACAAATTGCTGATACGGCTGAGGCCGATGATGTGCACGATCGACTGATGCTTGTTGGAGGTGACGGTCACGGCCTCATCCTGATTGACCAAGAGCTTGGCCGTGATGCCGAGGGTGAAGACTAATTTGACGTGATCAGAATGTGGTCAACGAGATAACACGGTTTTTCATCACTTCAGCAAGGTGCGCAACCACTCTGTTGGAGACAAACGTCAACATTTCTGAGGAGAAAAACCTATTTTTCAACGACTTTCATAGATTTTGTAAGGTATTATTCATAGTACCTTTATGAGTGAGAATCGTGAATTTGTCGATGAGTTTCTCATTGAGTCGAGTGAAAATCTTGATCAACTCGATCAGGACTTGATTGCGCTGGAACGATCACCAAGTGACCCTGATCGACTCGCGAGTATTTTCCGAACGGTCCACACGATTAAAGGCAACAGTGGGTTCTTTGGTTTTTCCAAACTTGGTGCTTTGACCCACAGTGGTGAGCATCTTCTTGGGCAACTTCGTGACGGGAAAATCACCTTAGATGACCGTGTGACGGGATCATTGTATTCAATGATTGATGCCGTCCGATCCATCTTACAGTCGATTGAGGCAGATGGGACCGAAGGCAATCAAGATTTTCGCGATCTTGCTCAGTCTCTCTCAGCTGCTGCTGCATCAGCAATTGAAGAACACTTCTCTGACGATAGTCAACAATCATCTGCCCCACAAACTGCAATTGTTCAACATGATATTGATTCCTCAATCACATCAGAATCTCATCCAGTTGACGATACGCCTGCCGAACCCTCACCACATCATAAAACTTCTACCACTGACGATAGTCCATCTTCTCAAACAAATGCTCAGACGGGTCTTTCTGCTTCGGAACATTCTATTCGTGTTGATGTTGAACTTCTCGCCTCTATTCTTGATATGGTTGGAGAGCTTGTACTTGCTCGAAATGAGCTTCGAAGCCTTGAAACTGAACATATAGAAATCCAGGCTATCTCGCATCGAATCAACAATGTCACAAACGCATTGCAAGAAACAGCTGTTAAGACCCGACTCCAATCCATTGATTATCTTTTCAGTAAATTTCCAAGGACTGTTCGTGACCTTTCCGTGTCCCTCGGCAAGCATGTCCAACTCACCATCAATGGTGGTCATACAGAACTTGATCGTTCACTCATAGAGTGTATCCGTGATCCGCTGACACATCTTGTGAGAAATGCAGTTGACCATGGGCTTGAAAGTCCTGCTGAAAGAACAGCGTCTGGAAAAGAACAAACAGGGCAACTGTGTCTGAGAGCTTTCAACGAAAGCGGTCAGGTTACCATCGAAATTGAGGATGATGGTAGAGGCATCAATGTCGAGTCTGTACGTGACACGGCTCTTGCAAGAGGTCTCATTTCTGCGGAAGACGCTTCTACTCTTTCAGAAAATGAACTTCTTCAGCTTATTTTTGAGCCTGGCTTTTCGACTGCTAGCACTGTGACAAATGTTTCTGGTCGTGGCGTCGGCATGGATGTTGTCAAAACCAATATTGAAGCAATCGGCGGAACGGTGGACCTTTTTAGTACTACAGGGAAAGGTACTCGAATTCGCGTTCGAGTCCCGCTCACGCTAGCCATTATGCCGGCTCTTGTCATCTATTGTGGGCATGAACGGTTTGCCATTCCACAAAGTGCTGTTCGCGAGCTGCTCCCGCTACGATCAGATCAAACAGGCCACCGTGTTGAAGGCCTCGATGACTATCGTGTTATCCGCGTTCGAGAGAAACTTGTGCCCATCATATTCCTTGATGAGTTTCTTGGTATTCGCGAGCAGACTGCCTGTCGACAACAAGGAACCGTTGTTCTCATTCAGGTGGATGACTATGAATTTGGGTTGGTTATTGATAGCCTTCAAACAGGTCAGAAGATGCAACAGAAAAGGCATCTTGAATCAACCGCACTTACGACGATTGTTGTCAAGCCAGTTGGACCACTTCTATCACAAATTGGGGTGTATTCAGGTGCCACGGTACTTGGTGATGGAAGCGTCGCTCTTATTCTGGACCTTCGTGGTATTCGGAGAATGACTCATCTCCCATCTTCGGAGCAGCCATCCACCAAAGATGACTCCTTGCTGCAAATCAATAACTTCTCAGATCAATATCTCGTGTGCCATACCAATGGAGGGCGACGTGTTGCAGTTCCTTTAGAAGGTGTTACTCGTTTGGAACTCATTCCATCCTCAGAATTACAGGCTGTCGCAGGCCACACAGTTGTTCAACGGGGGGATCGCTTTACTCCTGTTATTGACGTGGATTCTGTTCTTGGTGGAGAAGCCGAGTGTTCATTGACCTCTCAGCACCTCGTAATCGTTAATACACCAACTGGTAGCATTGGTCTTTCAGTTCAAAAAATTATTGATGTGAAAAAAGCAGAATCCACACTCCAATGTGATCTGTCTGCCGTTGGTGTCACTGGATCACTGTCACTTGATGGCATGGCAACCGAGGTCTTAGATCTCTCAGAGACAAGCACTCTTTTATCTTCAGCGAAGGCCTCTTTGTGAATAACTCTCCAGACAGTACACCGGTCGGTCAGGCCATGATTGAAGTCTGCACATTCCTTGTGAATGAACACTGTTTTGCCATTCTTTCCTCAAATGTTGAAGAAGTGCTCGAAACAGATGACATAACGCGTGTACCGCTGGCAATAAAAGAAGTTGCTGGTCTCATTCATCTCAGAGGCCACATTGTTCCAGTAATTAATATGCGAGAGCGCCTCCGTGTTGGGTCATCACAGAAAAAACATGGAAAGCTTTTGATCATACGTGTGCAGAATGACTGGTATGCCTTACTGGTTGATACCGTTTTAGAAATAAAACTTATTCCAACAGATCGGATCGAACCCCCATCCGTACAGCATCTCCATGTAGATACTGATGCCAGAACAGGTATTTTTGCCGGGGAAAACATGCTTGTGCATCTTCTCCATCCCGAGAGTATTGTTCAGTGTCTGCTGAAAAACCGAAAACCGCTGCCGTTTCCGTCAACGGCAAGTTCGAGCTAATGCAAGGAGTTTATATGTCTGAATCAACTCGCCGCCGCTTCTCACTTATTTCAGGTTCGCTTTCTCTCTTAGCTAATAAGCTCCTGCTTTCCTTGCTCGCAGTATCACTTATTCCGCTGGCAATCACTGGAGCACTGATGTATCGGACAGCTGTCGAGAGCCTGCGTAGTCAGTCGTTTAAGCAACTGGAGACCGTCAGAACAATTACTGCAAAATCAGTCGAGCGCTATTTTTCATCGATGGAAGATCAATTAAGAATCATGGCGGAAGACCGGATGGTCATCGATGCACTCAAACAGTTTACTGATGGATATCAATCTATTCTTCGTGAGGATGACGTAGATGATGCATCAATAGAATTGGCACGCAAAGATCTTTCAACCTACTATACCGGCGATTTCTCTACGGAATATCTTCGTCAAACAGGGAATGAAACAGCTGTTCAACCACTTCTCGACGGCTTGCCAAATGCTACCGCATGGCTCCAGGATCTGTACATTCGTCAAAATGATAATCCGCTTGGCTCAAAACACCTTCTCGACGCAGCTGGTGACGGATCGTCTTACTCTCAAGCCCATCAAACGTTCCATCCAATATTTCGAAATGTTCTCTCTCGCTTGGGAATCTATGACTTTTTCCTCATCGATGCCCAGTCTGGAACAATTGTTTACTCGGTGTTCAAGGAACTTGACTTTGCAACATCACTTCTCAATGGTTCATTTAGTAGTACAACTTTTGCGAAAGCATACAAGGAAGCTCTCTCGAGCGGACGTCGAGACACAGTCGCCTTCGGGCCTTTTGAGCAATACCTTCCTTCCTATGAAGCGCCTGCCAGTTTCATCGCAGCACCTGTCTACGAAGGACGTCAAATCTTGGGTGTTGTTGTCTTTCAACTTCCCATTGAACAGATGAACGCCATTATTGGAGAGCGGGTCGGAATGGGGAAGACAGGAGAAACCTATGCTGTCGGTCCAGATCGGCTTTTTCGAAGCGAATCGCGATTTACAAGTGACCTTGGTGTAAAAACAACAATTATCAATCCGGAG
>JBDOMS010000535.1:0-4623 GCA_039831735.1 Pirellulales bacterium | reverse complement strand
GATTTCCTGACAGCGTAACGATTGGAAGTCGAAGCGTGAGTAAATCGACAGCTGTGTTATATCCACCAAAAGGATGGGCATCGATGGCAAAGTGTGCTTTCTCAAGAGCCTGCATATATTGCTGAAAATCAAAATTTGGCATGACAACCGTCTGCTCTGTTCCGAGAATCTTTTCGACAGCACGCTTCAGGGGAATGTAACCGTTGCCGAGCACGGCACCTCCAGGGAAAAAGTGGAACTTGATCGGTGTCTTGACGGCATCAGCGATTCGCCTGAGACGATGCAAATGATCACTGTTGATCTTCTGCCCACTCCATGTGCAGTTGATTACAACCGGTTTGTCATTGAGTCGCGGATACTCCAGACGATACTCAAGTGGGACTGGAGCCTGTGCACATCCAGGTATCAGAACCAACCGTTCGGAGTAATGTTCACGCGCACGTTCGGCAACTTCAGTCTCACGACCACCAATCCAGTAATCAATCTTTGCCCCAAAGGTACTCACTGGATGTCCATAATTGCTTACCTGGATGGGTGCAATCCGCATATTGGCCAGAATGATGCTTTCGATACTCATTCCAATATCAGGGAAGTACGCCATCGCAAAATCGTTGGGATCAATCGCAGACACATCATCCGCCTTCTGTGAAGCGTTGTAGTAACGCACTTCACTAAATATTGAGTCATCAAGGTCTTCCCTCGGCCGGCCGAGATGGATCAACACCAGTTCATGGTCTTTTGCAATGGCTTGCAGAAATGGATGCTGAGATCGATACACACTTTGTCGTCGAAACCACATGGACGAGAGTACACCAATCTTCTTTGGCTTTGGTGTATTTGATATTGACCGACTACATAAGGGCGTACTTTGAAAAAGTTTATTGATACGCTGCTTGACCAGATAGTCTTTCTCATGATCAATATAGGTTGCCCCAAAGTACGCATGGTGCGTGAATGAGTTAATACCAATGAGTCGATCATCTTCATACGTAATATGTTCTTTGAGATGCTCAAGTGTTTCGGCATCTGACGTGCCGGTCCGATAAAGCTCGAGAAAACAGAAGTACCACTGAGTGGCAAGCTGTGGACTGGTAGCAAAAAGGAGTCGTCGATCAATCCGGGCCCGATTACGACCTGAGTACAGCGTCAACAGTTTTGTGTAGTTTCTTTGTTGCTTGAGGAGAACTTCAATAAATGCATCTGTGGTACGAAATGCGCTGATCGCGACAACATTACTGATCACACTATTGAGATCAATGAATGCACTCGCATACTTCTCAGGAAGAATAAAATCCTTCTGCGTCATGAAGTAGAGAAACTGCTTGACAAATGCGTTCAGTGCTGTGGAGTTCGATTCCTCAAGGTTGTAGTATGTGACATCTCGAAGATGCATAAGGACAGCCAGGAACTGCGCTGCCATCTGCTCGTGAGCACCTTCCTGGTAGAGTCTGACAAGTTGGTTTGCATCAAAGTCGAGGAGAGGATTACTCTGAACCGAAAGGTCAGCCGAGCCATCGACAGAAATGTTTTCCTGGGTCCCACTCTTGCCACTGTCTGCACTGGATGCCATTACCGAACGCTCCTCATATAAAAGTCAAAGGATTTATCTGCTATAAGAACGGCCACTGAACCGACGTGCTCGATAGCTCAGAAAATAATCAAAAAACATATTTTTCTCGAATAATACGTGAAAACATACCACTCGAACACACCAATCAGAAACCCACGGACTGGAGAAGGCTGCGCTTTTTAAACAAAAAAACTAAAAAGATGCAGGAAGCTAACGTTGGAACTCGGTTTGAGAGGTCAGAATACGAATTTGTAGAGTGCAGTTTGCATTCATTGTTTGAACGCCTGCTCTCATTCTGCTGAAAAATATTACATCCGTATTCCAACATCATGTCGTGAAACTTTTTTATTTTTTGAACTGAAAATGTGCTAGGCGTTCACAAGATCTCGATGCACATTCCCTTACTTCAAAATACGTACATGGCCGTGGCTCAGTGAAATATGGCACCGGGGTCACAAACGACCTCAACGAGTACAGTCACAGATAGATGTATCATTGCTCTATGAACTACTTGAGGTTCGAAAACTACTTATGATTTCTACCGGCTATATTTGGGATGATCGGGCGATTACGGCGCACGCCAATGGCGATGCTATCACGCTCGAGTTCGATGGCTCAAACTTCAAGTTGTATGACACAACTGGGACTCGATGACCTATTTCCTATATCGAGTTTCACTGAGAATCACGACGAGCAGCACAACACCTCAGGAAAACATTACAAACCTTTATTTCTTCGATGGCATGAATGTCTTAGAATTTACAGGTCAGAGCTTCAATTCCCGCATCATTTCGCGACTGCAGACTCCGATGGTGATCTCGCGGATCAAGTTTTCGTTACCATGGGCGGAGTGATCTCTTCTGGAAACACAATCAAGCACTTCCCATTGTCTGACCGTGTCGACCCGGCATCCCAGATGGTCTGCCTGCCAATGAATCCAGTCAGTTTCTTTGGGAACGGGTTCCTACACTGATGGCGAGGGGTTCTGACTGTAGCGTCGCATGGTGAGGAAGCAAATACAGTCACTCACCCCTCTCCCGCCACATGTCGCATACCCCTCACCCAAGCAAATTTCATCAAATTCTTCACAAAAATGAACCATTCGCTCATAAACGGCGTATAGGATCCAACAGCGTTGATTTGATGTTTTCCGCCTGAAAGGAGTTGACACATGGAACGGGATGAATTGCTAGCTCTATGTGAGCAATATGTTCGGCAACGAAAACCTGATGCAGCACCAGTGGTTGAGATCATTGACGGGTACCTTCATGCTGAGATTTCAGAGAATGAAAAAAATTCTCTGCTTTCATTTGTTCTTGGCAATGATCATGAATTTGAATGTGATGATGGGATGGTACATCTCGATGACCCTGTTCTGGCAGAATTAGAAGACCCGGCCGATTGGTAAAGAAATCAAGAGACAATTTCAGAGAGCTTTTGCCAAAGCGTCCATCCACCAACAATAAGAAAACCAATTGATGATATCCACAATAAAATATCCCATCCTCGGGATGGCATAAGCCGGGTATCGACATCACGATATCTGAAAACCAATACAGCAACGGCCAGCGCTGCCAGCATAATAGCCTGAGATACTCCACTTGCTAAAACCATCGCGACCGGAGCTCGTATCGCCAAGGCAAGACAAAGAGCGACTATTGGCCACATGACAGCAACACGCCGAGTCCATGTTTTTCGAGATTCCTCATCGCCTGGAACAAAACCGGCCATCACAAGTCCGTCTGCGACAATACGGGAGTTGCCATCAGCCGCCGCAAAGAGTGTGGAATAGAGGACACAAAAAGCTCCTATCAAAAAAACATTGGCAGCCCATGTTCCGAAAACTGGCGCATACATGGCTCCTAACGAACGCACCATTTCATCGCCCTCCGGCAGTAATCCCAGTCGTCCCAACGTTGCCGCTCCTAAAAGATAGAACGCAACTGTCACAACCGTGTAGACAACCATCGAAGCCCATGCATCCAGTTGCATCACTCGCATCCACCCACGTGCTCGAACCGCCCACTCCGCAGTCGAATCCCGTGGTCCGACTGCCCGGCCATATCCTTTTTCAAGACACCAATACGGGTAGAACATCAACTCAGCAGCTCCGACTCCGATAATGCCAAACGTTGCAAGAGCAGCGACCAACGGCGAACGATCAGCCGTGGCTTTCGGTACTGAGGGTATCAGTCCTCCCACCAGTTCAGATTTCGAGATGGACCATGTTGGATCAAACTGCAGCATGACAAGTGCTGCAAGGGTTACAAGGGTAAATCCTCCGACCAGAATAATTGCCAGTCGCTCAATGACTCTGTAGCGTCCAAATGCCAAAAGGCATGAGGTTGATAGAGCTACGACGATCGCCCACAACGTGCCGTCAATAGGAGAAGCAAGTTCCTTTTTTTGTTGATCAAGCTCTTCAATTTTTGTTCGCAGAAGTGCTGCCTTTTCCATATCGCCATTTCGAAGAGCTGATGCTTCTGCCACTCGAGCGGAAGCCGCTTCATCATATATTCGATTCCATGTGCGCCCTGCGTTGGTTAGCGGCAGACCACCACTCAACGTTTGTGAAACTCCAGCCAGAATACCCCCTTGCTGAACAAGGATAAGTGCTGTCATGATGACCCAGCCCCAATAGACCCATCCTCGTCCCGCAAGACGTGGCCCTGGAACACTATCAAACGCCTCAAGTGGAGTTCGTCCCCAGGTGATAGTCGTACGACCAATCTCAATTTGTGCTGCAACCTTGATGGCACAACCAATGATGATTAGCCAAAGCAGTGCAAATCCAGCCTCAGCACCCACACGGGTTGCAGCAATCAGTTCACCTGATCCAACAATAGAACTGGCAAGGATGATACCAGGCCCTAAATAGGCCAAAGAAGCTCGAATCGAAACAGGAGGTGGTCTAACGTCACCGGTGGTCATAACTGTTCTTCCAAAGTAGTGGCAAAGACTCCGAGGAATTCATACGATAGCGTGTTTCTCTGTAATACACGACCTTTCAATTCTGAACCCGAGCAACTTATCTGTTTATGGACGCTATTCAA
>JBDOMS010000325.1:0-4630 GCA_039831735.1 Pirellulales bacterium | reverse complement strand
TGGCAGCACAGGTTTCGCAAGCATGAGACTCGCCGGGTGTGAGTGTCACTCGCCGAGGTCCAGTTTTTTCAATTTGCGGGATGAAATCGCTGCTGCCGCTGCTGGGGAAACTTCTCCATTTTCGAAAGTAAGGGAAGTCAGTGATGGTATCGAAGCAATAATATCGAGGCTTGCTTCGGTGACACCAGTCTCTCGAATCGAAAGCTCCGTGAGGTTGTGTAGGCCTGCAATAACCTTCACCGTTGCATCAGTCATGCGAGGGAGGGCCCATATATCCAGTACCTCAAGATTTTTTGCAGCACCAATATGCTGAAGACCCTCATCCCCGACAGACGGTAATTCGTGAAGGTAGAGTCGCTTAAGATTAGGTAAACCATTTAGGACATCAAGAGCACCATCATCAACTTCTGGAAGGTCTCGTAATGTAAGACGGTTCAGTTTTTTGAGCGGACGTAGTGAAAGGACGCCGTCAGAACCAAACCCCTGGCACCGAAAAATCTCTAATGATTCAAGGGAGGGCATTGCTGCAAGGTACTGGCCAGCAGCACTTGATATTGCAAAGTCCTGCGCAAACAAACTTTTGAGGGTTTTGCTTTCTGCAAGATCAGCAATGCCGTCATCTGAGACGATTGTGCTCCGGTGCTTGAAGGCCGCAATGGCTGGAAGGTTTCCAACGATGCCCATGGTCATATCCCCAGCTTCCATGACCCCTCGAAGATCAAGGACACGAAGATGCTTCAAGTCTCTGAGTCGACGGGTGTGCAGGTCGTTGAATCGGGTCTGAAGGAGACTCAGTCGTTCAAGATTTTCGAGACTTGCGATTGATCTCATGGAAGCCCCAGTGAGACCTGTGTTGGATGAAAGATCTAGTTCTCGAAGATTTGGGAATGATTCAGCAATGAACTGCACTGCATCGTCGGTAATAGCAGAATTGGTGATGGCGAGGGATGAAAGTAAGGAATGTCCTTTCAATATGCGTGCCATCGTGTCATCGAGACTACGGCAATTGAGGATATGAAGTTTTTCAAGTTTGGTAAGGTTTTTGATGAGGAGTAAGTCATCACCTGTAATATTCGAGGCATCCTGTACGACAATTGCTTTGACACATCCATCTGTATCACACGTTACCACTCCGCCCAGAGATTGCATGCGATTCAGTACAGCTAAATCGCTAGGCGTAGATGCGGATGCCTCGTCATGTGAGACGATACCCACAATGCAAGCAACGAGGACAATTCCCGGGACGCGAGAGAATGAGTGATGCATCATGTTTAGTCGAGACGATAACCAGGTGAATACTTTGGCTTGATGAGATCTGCAACACGCGGTGTTTTGAGTTCGCTGAGATTTGTGACCTTTAGATTTTTGGCATCCCATGCAACCTTTTCCCCCCAGTCGCCCATGGAACCATCCGGTCCGCCTTTTGCTGCTGCCCACACAGCAAGGTTGCCTAGTAGAATCGTTTCAGTCAGCGGGCCAGCACGGTGAATAAAGTTGCTTCGGGCAATCATAGGATCGCCAGCTTGTTTTGCCCGGAACAACTCCCACATATTGTTGACGTCGTTTCCTTTGCCTTTATCTTCGGCTTTTTCGTATTTAACAGAAGCTTTTTCAACGCCGCGAAGTTCATATTTCCCGCAGTAATCATCTGAACTGTAGAAGGCTCCCTTGTCGCCCACAATGAGCACTCCACTGTTGGCGACTTTATCAATCCCCCACTTCGTGAAAACTTCCATCGGAGGCTTATTCCCCTTACGGTCGTACCACCAGAATGGAATAGCAGGTCGCTCAGACGTTTCTGGGAATTGAAACTCAATAACGGAACTTGCGGGAAAACTATCAAAGTCATGGCCAGTTGTTTTAGCAACCACGGAAATCGGGTCACGTAGCCCACAGGAAGCAAATGGCACAGTGAGCATGTGGCATGCCATATCCCCGAGAGCACCGGTACCAAAATCCCACCAACCTCGATGCTGGAAGGAATGATAAAGTCCAGGCCAAAACTCACGCGTAGGCGCAACGCCGATCCATGATTTCCAGTCAACTCGTTCGAGTGCCCTCGAAATCTCTTTTTCTTTTGCGTTCACAAGAGACTCTGCAATGTCTTCAATCTCCTTCGGTGAAGCATCTTTTCCTTCCTGACTCTTCACCTCTTCAATTGCCTGCTTTTTGTACTTTGCAAGAGTCATGCGGCGTCCAGGGCCTTGCGCCCACACTGGACGGTTTGACCATGCATACACTTCTTTGAGTGTCCCAAGCACGCCTGATTTGAGTTGTGCGATTGCCTCTCGGGAACTATCAAGCGCTGTCCCTTGATTTCCCATTTGCGTGCACACGCCCGTTTCTTCGGCAACTTTTGCTAACAATCGTGCTTCATAAATGGTCCTTGTCAGAGGCTTTTGGGTATAGCAACTGATGCCTAGCCGCATGGCGTTGAGAGTTACTGGTCCATGCATATGATCAGGCGTACTGATCGTACAGATATCAATATTCTTACCGTGCTTATCAAACAACTCTCGGTAATCAGTGAACTGTTCTGCTTGCGTGAACCGTTCGGCTTGCCCTTTACTCTGAAGCGTTTTGCGATCAACATCACAAATGGCGACAACGTTGCCAAACAATGAGGCATTGTTGGAATCACTACCACCTTTTCCACCGACACCAATGCTGGCAACATTGAGTTGCTCATTTGCTGAATTGCTCCATGCTGGACGGTTGCCAGCTGCGACAAAGTAACCAGCTCCAGCGAGTGACGTGTTCCGAATAAATGAACGTCGATTGGTTTTCGGCATGACTTTTCCTTTCAGAAGGGGAGAGGAAAATATATACTGAAAACCGCAATCAGGCCAATCGTTGTACCGCTGCTGCAATAATTGCCCGAAGTTTGGGCTCTGCAGACCGAGCAACAGCAAGAATTTTTTCAACTGTTGCAACTTCAAGTGCATCCGGCAGGCACATGTCAGTAATGACCGATAGACCGAGTGTTTCGAGTCCTGCGTGAACGGCAACAATCACTTCTGGCACTGTGGACATTCCCACAACATCGGCACCGATGGTTCGAAGAAAACGGTATTCTGCTCGGGTTTCAAGATTTGGGCCACACACTGCAACGTAGACCCCACGGTGTGCTGTAAAGTTTTCCTTTCGAGCGACTTCCAAGGCGGCATCGATGAGTACGGGTGAGTAGGGCATGGACATATCGGGAAAACGTGGCCCAAGTCGTTCATCATTGATGCCAATGAGCGGATTATCGTTGAGAAGATTAATGTGATCATCGATCACCATAAGGTCACCGGCTTGATACGTTGGATTCATGCCTCCACATGCGTTTGTCACAATGAGCAGGCGAGCCCCAAGGTGCTTGATCACACGAACCGGAAAGGTAATCTGAGCCAAGGAATATCCCTCATAGGCATGCATCCGTCCCTCAAGTACGATGACGGGAACTCCATGGAGGACGCCACAGACAAGTTGCCCAGTGTGTCCGTCTGCAGTGGACTTTACAAAATGGGGGATCTTCTCATACGGAATGGTGTGCGTATCCGTAATTGCTTCAGTGGCTCCACCAAGTCCACTTCCAAGAATGATTCCGGCAGCAGGGGCATGCGGCCACTGTTTGGAGATATAGGCAGATGCTTCCTGGATTTTGTCAAACTGATCTAGCATTCGTGTCTTTCTTTATGTGAGCTCAATCCCGCCCAAGCAGGGCCTGAAAGTCCGGAAGGTCACGAATCGAGTCTAAATCTGGATCGACATCCATATGAGCAAGGTCGTCATACCCAAGCAGGATCGACTGAGACAGTGAATCGATCGCCTCATCCGATTTGCCTGCCCGCGCGAGTGAACAGGCAAGATTGTATCGAGCAAGAAAGTCTTCAGGTAAAAGCTCAACAATTTTGTTGTCGAGCTCAACCGCTCGGGACATCAGTCCTTTTTTTGATACCAACTCAGCGAGGATCCGTAGAACTTCGAGTGAATCACCGTTCTTTTGGAGAAGCTTTTCATAGAAGTCGATATCGAAATCAAGCTGGTTGAGGCGGCCAAACCACTTTGATGGTTTGGCAGGCTGAGGAGTGTTGATACCAGTCATGTCAGACCTTTCAAGAGACTATTTTTTCCGGGTACGTCCTTTCGACGGTGGTGGAGTGTCCACATCATTGTCTTCGGGGTGATCCCAGTCAGGATCGCTTTCCTCTTCTTCAAAATCATCATCAAATTCATCATCAAAGTCATCAAATGAGGACTCTTCTTCGACCTCAGGCTCTGGAGTTGATAAATCATCTCCAGTTTCTTCATCCAAATCATCATCATTCTCTGTATCGTCTTCACATGAGGTCGGTATTGAATGGATCTCTTGATCTGTTTGGTTCAAGCGAGTTCGCCAGAATGGACCCCACGAAAGAACGGGAGGACGTGCCATGTTGAGAGGTGGAATAGTGATTCGCATGACTTTTTTAAAAAAAGGAATAAAAACCTTCTCAGAAGAGACAGATTTCCGCCGCTGACGTCAAGGTGGAATGGTAGAACTGGGGTCGATGGCCATCTGAATCCTCGACCTTAATCCGCAAACTGCGTCCTTTCCGGCGATCGGTGTGTAGGGTTAGGTGTGATAATCAGCGTTGAGACGGAC
>JBDOMS010000661.1:0-4635 GCA_039831735.1 Pirellulales bacterium | reverse complement strand
CAGACCCTGGTTTACCATCACAACTGTATGAAAACTGGATACAGGCCCGCTGGCTTACAAAAATAGGAAACCGATTTGGCGTCGATCTGGCAGTAGCACCAGGGTGGTATAGTGACTTCGTCAATGACTCATCACAGGCATTTCGTATAACAGGTCATGGATTTGGTGCATGGGAGGCAAATGCAGATTTGCGAATTGTGGCCGGTGTCATTTATCTCGACCGGCATGACGTCAACATGCTACCCGCAGGTGGATTGCTCTGGACACCGGATGAAAAAAGGCGATTTGAATTAGTTTTTCCCAGACCACGAATGGCGTGGAAAATATCTGAGAATCAACACTCTGCTCATTGGCTTTATCTCGCTGGGGAGTTTGGGGGTAATCAATGGGCCGTTCGACGTGACAGTGGAGCGAATGACGTCGTTGTATACCACGACTACCGACTGCTTTTGGGATTGGAAAGGAGGCCCGCTGAACTTGGTCTCAACTGGCGATTTGAAACTGGCTGGGTCACCGGGCGACTTGTTGAGTACTACATCACAGACACTGCTGACTATCACCCTAGTGACACATTCTTGGTTCGGTGCGGAATCTGGTACTAAAGACCTTTTTATAATCAAGCAGTCAGTAACTGTTTGATGGGTGATCCTTCGTGCGCTACCTTGAATGGTCGAAGGGTAGGTGACATCACTATTTCCTCTCTGGGAAGACCCATCGCCTCAGCGATCGTTGCGTTGAGATCTGCTGGATCGGTACCGTCTTCATCAACAAGATGTCCATTCTTGTCAGATTTTCCATAGACCTGACCACCCTTAATCCCGGCACCTGCCAGAAGCGCGGAGAAAACAGCAGGATGATGATCTCGTCCACCGTTGTAATTAACCCCCGGTGATCGACCAAATTCGGTAGTGACAACCACAAGAGTCTCTTCAAGAAGCCCGCGCAATGAGAGATCATCTAAGAGGGCTCCAAGTGCACGATCCAAGTTGCCTGCTCGAGATGGCATTGTGTTGGAGTCCCAAAGCGTATTGTGCATATCCCAACCACCAAGTGTCACATCGACGCATCGCACATTGTTTTCAATAAGACGCCGCGCAAGCATGCATCCCTGACCAAAAGAATCTCGACCGTAACGATCACGATCTATGGCTGTCTCTTCATTGAGATCAAATGCTGCTAACTCACCACTTGATAGCAACTCTGTGGCTTGATCATAGAAGTCTGTGTACGTCTTCACTGCCTTCAACGGATACTTTTCTCGAAATTGTCGATCGAATGTGTCAATCAGTTCCATTCGCTTTGAGAACGATTGATCTGTGAGATACGCCGGAGATGTTGTGTTTTCGAGACCCTTATTTGGATCTCCTATCGGAAGTGGACTGAATGTAGGATCAAGAAATCCAGCACTTGGATGTCTCGGAGATGCTCCAATCAAGACGCTATCTGGGAGTGTTTTGTTCTGCTGACCCAACAGTCTTTGTATCCAAGGACCAAGGGAAGGATGTCGCTCTGTGGCGATTTGTTCGTAACTTGTTCGCATCAAATACTCACCCTGCTCATGATCTGCCGTTTGAGTGGTCAACGAACGAATCAGTGCCACTTGATCTATGTGCTGGGCTGTAAGTGGCAGGTATTCTCCCAACTGAACCCCAGGTATTTTTGTTCCTACAACACCCGTTTGACCCTGACTTTCAGTACCCGGCTTGGGATCAAAGGTATCGATATGACTCATTCCCCCCGCCATAAAAAGATAAATCAAACGCTTTGCCTTCCCTGGAGATGGATTTGCTGAAACCGTGCGTACCAACGAAGGCAAAAGCCCCACACCAAGGGCTGTTTGTGCTGCTCCTAAAAGCAGTTGTCGTCGACCGATTCCATCGATTTGTGATGCTAGTTCTCTCATATTCCTTAACCCTGGGGACTGCCCTACTGAATAAAAAGAAACTCTCGCGTATTGATAAGTGACCACACCACATTCCCATAGCCGGCAGGGCCAATTTCTTTCACTTCTTTCATGGCTACCAAGAGTTCCTCTTCTGTCGGTTCACGTGAAAGAATGGTAAGAAAACATACATCGACGCCATCATGGACCGTTTTCTTTCGAATAATATTTTTGTATATCGTAGAATTCTTTTCTAGAAGCATATGCGATATCTGACCATTAAACATAAATAGCACTTGCGGCACTGAACCCCATGTCGAGGAAGCCTGTATCAGTTGCCGATCAGACTGACCAAACATTCTCAAGAAATGATTGGCTGGCAAAGGTGAAGGCAATTCTGATGCTCGAGCTAAAAGATTACCCTTGTAGGTATAAGGCTTTTTTAGTTCCCGACTTTGTTGGTCAATCTCTCGAAGTTTATTTATCGAGGAGATTAGATCCTTTGCTGAATCCTTCTTAAGATCAACAGAGACCGCCTCAGCAAAGAGGCTTGCTGGAGGTTCTCGATATTCCATTGGATACACAGCCAATGTGAGTATGGAATCCCAAGCCTGCTCCGCTGTCATTCGTCGAAGCATTGGTCCAGGGACATAATAAGGATTTCCTGCAGGCACTTCCTCGCAACATGCCTGTCTCTGATACGTCTCTGTATTGTAGAGCACTCTTTGAAACTCTTTCATATCAAAGTCAAGATCCCGCATGAGCTTTTCGAGAAACTCCATCAGAGGTGGATTTGCAGCAACGGTCGAATCAGTAATATCATCTTCGGGTTCAATCTGCCCTGCACCAAAAGCACGTTTCCAGAGACGGTTGGCTATTGTCAGTGCAAACCGAGGGTTATCAGCAGATACAAGCCACTTTGCAAATCCCTGCCGTGGCGTTTCTCCAGACTTCAAAGTTACTTCTGAACCAAACAGTACCTTCGGTATAACTTTTTCATGAGGTTGTGCATCTTCATACGAATAATTCGCCGGCAAGGATAATTGCATGGAAACATTGTCGTGGACAATCATCCTATTTCTGCGCATGTGTCGGTCAAACTCATAGGACTGTCGACGCCTATCTTCTTCTTCTTGCTCAATAGCGTAAAAATCCTCCTTAAGCTTTGGCATCGGATTGGCTTCAAAAAATCGTTTGTCGCCTCCATGAATCTCAGTTCGTGTGCCGAACATGAAGGCTGCTGCTTCATAAAACTGTTTTTGTGTCCATGAATCAAACGGATGATTATGACACTGCGCACATCCAATGCGCGTCCCAAGAAAGATCCGCACCGTATTGTTCACAACGTCCAGAGGCATACCGGGATCTCTCTGAAGATAACCCGTTGCAGGATTATCCCATGTTGCCCCTTCAGCCGTAAGCATTTCCTGAACCATTTGGTCCCACGGCATATTCTCTGCGAGAGACTGTTTGATCCACTGTCGCCATGGTTCTCCACGCACATAATCTCCTACTGGCCTATCACGATAACGAAAAACATCTGCCCAATAGTTAAAGAAATGCTGTGCATATTCATCTCTTGCGAGTAAGTCATCCACTAATTTCGTTCGCTTTGCCGGATCTTGTGAATGAATAAACTTGTTGACTTCAAGGTACGTTGGGATTCGTCCTACGATATCGAGATAAAGACGTCGCACAAACTGTGAATCTTCCGACCGTGGCATAGGAGTTATCTGATGAACGACATAATTCTCTTGAACAAGTTCATCAATTCTTTTTGCGGCTTTTATGACATCGTCATGTTTCGATGGGTCAACTCCTTTAGAGAGCAATTCAAAGCGAGGTGGCAATTCTGACTTGGTGATTGCTCGTATCTTCTTAGATGGGTCGACCGGGCGGAGCTGTTCTACCATCTTGAGGTCCGCCTGAGATGCCTGCATATCATGGAGTCGCTTATGCACTTCTGCACGACTAACATAGGCCGCCATGAGCTTCGGTGACAGCTCTATCGCACGTGAAAAATCTTGCTTGGCTAATTCATATTCTTTTGCTGCAAACCTGATTTGCCCTCGGGCCAAAAAAGCATCCGGCCCACGAGGGTCAAGCCGAATTGCCTCCTCAAGAAAAGGCAACGCTGCTGCCCCGTTCTTTTGCCACATCCATATAAAAGCTCGTTCGAGATGTGCTCGAGCTACATCTGATCCACATTCAATCGCACGATCTGCATCCTGTGCTGCACCATTCACATCACCACTAGCAGCTTTGAGTCGGGCTCGAACACAGAGCGCTTCACAGAGTTGGGAATCCATTGATATTGCTCTGTCAACATCTTCTCGCGCTTTCTCGATATCATTTTTTGACGCCTTTGCAGCTCCACGACGCGCATAGGCAATGGCTAACTGGTCATCGAGCTTGATTGCTTTGTCCTGCAGGGCAATACAACCATTCATATCTCCTTTCACACCACGAGCAAGACCAATATGACTAAATGCTAATGCTGACTCTGGATCAATTTGTGTCGCACGAGTAAACGCTCGAATTGCCTTATCGTAATCATGGCGTGCAAGATAGGCCTGACCACGATGATAATGTGCATCAAAAAAATTCGGTGACTCTAAAATGGCAAAATAACAATTGTCTATGGCCGGAAGATATGCTCGTTGTCGGAAATAAATTTTAGATTTTTCAACGAATGCTTGTGCTCTGAGTTCAATAAGCCATTCTTCACGGCCAGCTGTTTGTGTGACCTTGTC
>JBDOMS010000497.1:0-4662 GCA_039831735.1 Pirellulales bacterium | reverse complement strand
CATTGTTTTCGCAGGTAAGAGTTTCCTTCACGGGAACCACCAAGTCCATGACTAAAGAGAATAATAGGAACTGGTTGTTTAGTATCTGGTAGAGAAAGAAGAATAGGGACCTGACGATCTGGATCTTCAGTTGAGACATCGAGTCGAAACTCATGGGTGTCTGTGTACAAAGCGACGAGAGGGTCGTACGCCATGCAATGCTGCGTCCTCGAATAACCTAAGCCTGCAATGACAATACCTATCCACAGCATATGATGGGTTTGCGTAAAAAAATTTTGCAGCTTTCCTGAAAGGTTTTTGTGCCAATCCACGGTGCCCATATGTGTTGTCCCTAATAATAAAAGCTAGAAAAAAGTTTTCTGTTCTTCAATTCTTGCAGGCCTTACAATGAATGATTACATAACTGCCTTATGGTCTGGGTATGAGATGTCCAGTGAAAACGATTCCAGAGACTATTTGACAGTCTCGAAAAGATGAACATCAAAATCAATGAGTCGATAGAGTGATTATGGAATGAACTTTTTTGGAGCTTTTATGTATGGAATGGAAAGTAACAATTGAGGACTGCAGGACGAGGGAAACAAGTAAGCCAAGCATACAGGTTGGTCTGACAGCAAAAGACATTGGTCTTTGTTTCAAAGAGTCTTTTCAGGCATCAATGGAGGATGTGAATAAATTATTTCATGGTCTCACGGATCATCCTGATTTAATGAATTTCATTCAAAACAATATTGATTTGCCTGAGACAGACGGGGCGAGCATCGTAGAACTTGGTGTAAAAGTGTTCTCGTAGGTGTGGGCTTTTTGTGAGACGGGATCCCAAAACAAATTACGCCAAGAATAAAAGGCGTAATTTAAGAGCACACACCAACCGTCCTAGGTTGTGGGTGGCCCCCATCACCACCCGTACCGTTGTATAGGAAAACAACATCTTTTTTCCATGACACCGGCCGGGTTCAAGAGCGGTTTAATTGTAATTCTCGTTAAACCTTAACAGTTGTTTGAGCTGATGTAAGTTCATTATTACGTATCGGCAATGAAATCACCTGGCGAAAGACGCACTATAAGAATCCTCTTTTGCTCGACAATGATGGCTTTGGATACGATTCGCAGTTTCAGCGGTCACTCTAAGTATCCTCTCTTGATTGGCTTTACTGTCGATCCATTTGTTGTCGCTTGAAAAGTAGACCATCACAAATCATGAATGAATCAGGCTATGCGGAATTTAGGAGTCAGATTGAATCCTTGTATGTCCTGAGTAGGCTGTCACATGTACTTTGCGAATCGGTGATTTCTGTCACAGGATTTCTAACCGAGAATGCTGTGGAGGAGACAGACAATCTTTTTCCGTGTATCTCATTTTCAATATCAGGTTTGTTGGAGTGTCCAACGAACGTGATGGAATATTTTTCAATAGGATTGGCGTTATTAAATGATGGCTCACTATTTTCTTAAGAAAAAGTTTGTCTTGCTTCTGGCATTTCAAACTTTGAGTGTCGCTGCAATCCATGCGAATGATCGTGAAACTCGCCCGCATGTTGTTGTTATGCTTGCTGATAATTTGGGTTACGGTGATTTAGGAGCGTACGGCAGTGGTGGTCAGATCCGTGGGATGCCAACTCCAAACATTGATGCTCTGGCTTCAGAGAGTTTGGTGCTCACGCAGTTCTTTGTTGAACCAGGGTGTACGCCATCTCGAGCGGCATTGATGACGGGACGGTACAGCGTGCGGTCAGGCCTCAATAGCATCATCGTTGCTGGGACACCAAGTACGCTTAAGGCTGAAGAGTTCACCATGGCAGAGCTGTTTAAGAAACATGGATACACCACCGGAATGTTCGGTAAATGGCATCTTGGACAAGAGCAACAAAGCCTTCCCACAAGTCAAGGCTTCGACAGCTATGGCGTAGGTATTTTGGAGACAACAGATGGAACACTTTATCCTGAATCCATGCGTCGAACTGGAATGAGTGAAGAGGATATCTCAAAAACACAGCCATACATTTGGGAATCAGGAGCAAACGGTGAGCTTGAAAGAGTTCGAGTGTATGATCTTGAATACCGTCGTAAGGTAGAGGGAGATATCGCGGCCTCAGCAAGTGAATTCATTCATGAACACGCACGGAAAGAGGAGCCATTTTTTCTTTACATCGGCTGGTCGCATGTGCATTACCCATCTGGAGCAGCAACTGAATTTCGAGGGAAATCTGCTGCTGGAGCGTATGGGGATATGTTGATGGAGCACGATGCTCGCGTTGGTGAAGTCGTTTCTGCAATTGATGCTGCGGGAATTAAGGACAATACGATTGTTGTCTATTTGTCAGATAATGGACCTGTTCAATTTGAAGGCCTAAATGATGACTATCTTGGAAGCTCTCCAGGGCCATTTCGTGGTGAAGTGGGAGATGTTCTTGAGGGGTCGTTGCGTGTTCCTGGAATGATTCGTTGGCCTGACAGGATTCCAGCTCGTAAAAGCAATGACATGGTATCAATTCATGACTTTTTGCCGACGTTTGCAGCTCTTTTAGACTCGACGCTACCACAGGATCGACCAATCGATGGTTGCGATCAACTTCAGTTTTTTGAGGGTGAAGAACATTCTTCACGAGAGGAACTCATTTCATTTATTGATGGAGAGGTGAGTGCTGTTCGCTGGAGACAGTGGCGGATCTATCCGAAACAAATCATAGAGTCGACCGGCAATCCTTCAGCGACAGGAGTTTACGCGCACCGCGTACAAGGGATGGGATATCCAGCTTTGTTTAACATTGCTCGAGATCCAAGAGAACGACTTAATTTAGTTGGCACTGAGGCATGGGTACTATCACAGTATATGGGTATCGTAGGCCGTTATTTGGAAAGTTTGAAAGAGTATCCAAACCCACCAGGCTTCAGCATGACACAATTTCCAAAGTAACACGCATAGAAATGTGTGAACACAAAGAAACTTTTGATAGCAACAATGAGGCTGCCTGAGTGCAGCCGTTTCTCGTTTTTTCCACACATGCTCCACAACGAATAGAGCACGTGTCCTTCTTTGAGAACACGTGCTCTACAGTGAAATTTGTAATTCAAAATTCCGCAACTTACGAAGCGACGGCCTGCTCCGCATCAATTCGTGCTGCAACGGCTTCCAATGAAGCAATATCAGCTTCAACGGCTGCAGCCATTGCGAATTCGACAGCGAATGCTGCATACGCTTCAGCCGCGTCTGCTCTTGACTCAAGCTTGCTTATTTCTCGATTCTTTTTCCACTCTTGCACGGTACTATCAATCTCAGCTTTTTTTTCTGCAACACGTGCTTCTATCTTCGTCTTGGCTTCCAGGATCTTATCGACATTGTTTTCATGTGCTGCTTTCAATCCATCGAGCTTTGATTTTACTTCTTCTTCAGCAGTTTTTGATGCAGACTTCAGGTTCTCTCCAACCTTGGCAATACAGTCCTCTACACGTGTGAGATTCACACGCAATGCTTCACAAAATTTGTCGACCTTGTCACTCACTGCGATACCTCTTTAGTTTTGGTTTTCGTAAATTGGGCATTTTTCCGGTGGCCGAACTTTTGGCCTAGACAACTTTGCAAATGGTAGGCATTCGCAGAGTCTTGGCTATGCAAAAAGCGCAGAAATCTTTTTCTTTCGTGGAAAAATTTGGGAGCTCAGAGCGGACTGTTTTTAAGGTTCAAATTATTCTTCCAGCTCCTTCATTAGGCTATTCGTGGGTCATGTTGTTGAGAGTTTTTGTTCCCCGCGTCACATTTGCCTCTGAAGGTATTCCTGCTTGTTGAGATCTCAGATCAACGTTATCGTAACGATTGTTGCATGAAATGACTCGCCTATGAGGCAGTGAAGCGTGTCCTTTGAGGGACACGTCGTTGTTTGTATGAATTAAGAAAAACACTGGATTGATATCGATGAAAAAAACATACGTGATGAGCATTCTTTTTTGTATTGGCCTTTTGAATACCGTTTGTGCTCAAACGACACCCGGTTTCAACACAGAGATACCGGAACAGATTATGACGCCTGATAAGGTCGAAACATCAATCGGAACGCTTCAATTTTTTGATGGTTTGCCTGACGAAGCCAGTGTTCAAAAAGTCTATGACAATCTCGATCGCATCCGTGCCACAGAAGTATTCCTGAATCTGGTTCCATTAGCTTCTATTGAAGGCCTACGGCTCGGCATGGAATCTGTAGGCATCGATGCCTGTAATAAGATTCTTCTGTATGACAATCTCATGGATTCCAACTCCTTATTTTTGACAGGGAATACGGACACCATTTATGCAGTTGGGTTGCTTGACTTAAAACGAGACGGGCCAACTGTTGTCGAAATTCCTGCAGGAGCAGGCCCCGGAACAGTCAATGACGCATTTTTTCGCTTCGTAGTCGATATGGGGTCGCCCGGACCAGATAAAGGAAAAGGGGGAAAGTACTTGATCTTGCCACCGGGTCACAAAGGACCTGTGCCTGATGGTTATTTTGTGGCAGAGAGTTCAACCTATGTTAATTGGTTGCCATTGCGAGGGTTCCTTGTCGATGGAAAAACAGATGACGCTGTAAAGATGTGGCGTGAAAACCTCAAGATTTATCCCTTTTCCGAAAAAGAAAATCCACCCGCACTCGAGGTGGTCTCTGGTACTGGAAAGTACATGAACAC
>JBDOMS010000171.1:0-4665 GCA_039831735.1 Pirellulales bacterium | reverse complement strand
TACGCGTGATAAATGAGACAACGAAAGGTGGAATACCGTAAAGATTTTGAAGCGTTTTGACTCCATGCGAGAGAGAATGTTTTTTCGCATGGTCAAGTGAAAACGTATAGGTCGACTCAAATACACCCTGCAGCACACGACGAAGCGATAGGGCCGCATGCTTGGGATCAGGAAGACCTGGAAGTGATTCTGCTAATTCAGCAACTGTCGTCACCCGAACTTCATTAAGATCAAAATAATTCTCCATCAGCGTCTCATACGCCTTCTCCGCCACATCATAATGAGCATTCTCCAAGCAACAGGCAAACAGCACTTGCTCGATAATTGGACGACTAGTATTTGCTGGAATGTACTTATATTGAGACTTAATTGCCTTTTGAAGTTTGGTCAAAAGTTGCTGACGGTTTGGCTGTTTGCCAGAGGATACTTTTTTTTTCTTCGATGGTGTCATTCGTCTTCCTGAGAGGTTTCTGTGGGCTTAGGCGTTGAGTGTGGGAGCACATCATTGAGGACTTGGGCAATTTCGAGAGAACGTTTTATACCGCCATCGAGTTTGAATGAAAGTCGAGGTGTATATCGTGTCTGAATGCGATCCGCTATTTGCGACTGCAAAAAACCACATGAATTTGTGAGTCCACGAAGGGCGAGTTGCTGTTTGGCATCACGTCCCATAATTGATACATATACAACTGCTGATCTCATATCTGGAGCCACTTCAACACGAGTCACTGTGACATCCTTGACTCGCGGATCGCGAACCTGCGTGAGAATGGCCATACTGACCACCTCCCGTACCGCCTCAGCAGCCTTGAGCAGTCTTCGTGAACTCACGAGAGCGTACGCGCGACTTCCTCGATTCGGTAACATTCGAGGATGTCGCCCTCCTTCACATCATTGAAGCCAGCGATCTTAATACCACATTCCAACCCATCGCGCACCTCACGAGCATCATCTTTTTCACGCTTCAGTGAGTCAACCGGATAATCTCCTAGTATTCGACTATCACGAATCACTCGAAGGCGAGCATTGCGAGCAATAATACCGGCGATAACTCGGCAACCTGCAATTACTCCAAGACGGCTGATCGCAAATGTACGTTGCACGAGTGCACGTCCTAATTCTGATTCTCGTTTTTCTGGTGCCAGCATGCCCTCAAGAGCATTTCGGAGCTCATCTGTGACTTGGTAGATAATTTCATAACGTCTTACCTGAACACCCCGATCCTCAGCCAGTGAACGAGCACGCTCATCTGGAACGACATTGAATCCGATGATGACCGCGTCAGAAGCATCTGCCAACTGAACATCTGCTTCAGTAATTCCTCCCACCGTCGCCTGAAGAACACGAACCTTTACTTCCGGGTGGTCCAGTTTTTCCAGTTCTTTCAGAATTGCTTCGATTGATCCACGCACATCGGCACGAATAATCAGATTTAATGTGGGAGTTTTTTCTTCTCCAAGGCGATCAAGTAAATTTTCAAACGTGACATGGACTGGCGTACTTAACAGAGCCGAATGGCGACGAATATCGCTCCGCTTGACTGCTACTTCTCTTGCCAGCGCAATGGAATCAACCACCTGAAATCGCTCTCCAGCATTCGGAGCAATATCCAGCCCACTGAGAGCAACCGGATGAGACGGAGGAGCTTCGTTGATCGAGCGACGCGTCAATGTATCCTGCATTGCTTTTACATGCCCCGTTGCCTCCCCGCATACAATAGCATCTCCAACTTTCAGTGTGCCTTTTTGCACAAGAAATGTTGCCACAACACCTCGACCTTCATGGACGGATGCATCGAGGCAGACCCCTGCAGCCGTTCGATTTGCATTTGCTCTTAAGTCGTGAAGCTCTGCAATAGTCAGAAGTGTGTCGAGCAAGTCATCGATGCCTTCGCCCGTCAATGCGCTTGTCTTTACAACTTCTGTGTCACCACCCCACTCAGTCGGCAACAACTCACTGGAAGCCAACTGTTGATAAATTCGATCCACATTTGCCCCAGGCAGATCAATCTTGTTGATACAAACAACTATTGGCACACTGGCAGCTCGAGCATGACTGATGGCTTCTTCTGTCTGAGGCATGATGCCATCATCAGCCGCAACCACCAAAACAGCACAATCTGTAACGTTTGCTCCACGCGCCCGCATTTGAGTGAACGCTTCGTGGCCTGGAGTATCAACAAACGTAACTGATTTGCCATTATGATCCACCGAATACGCACGAATATGTTGTGTAATTCCTCCTCGTTCACGATCCGCCACGTCACTCTTGAGGATTTTGTCCAGCAGTGAGGTTTTACCGTGGTCAACATGGCCAAGAAATGTCACGACAGGAGCTCGGGGTGTCCGCAGAGAAGGGTCTTCGTCAATCGCATCAAAACCGGCAAGCAACTCTTTCTCAAGATCCTCTGGCGTTTTGATATCAAGATCGACACCCAGCTCAGATGCAAGCAACTCAACAGTATCCCTGTCAAGCGTTGAACTCATGTTGGGAATCTGCTCCATTCCAAACTCTAGCAGCTTGCGCAGGACTTCACTTGCGGCAAGGCCTATGGCCTCAGAGAAAGCACGAACCGTGCATGGCACTTGAATAGAGGCATTCGTCTTACGGGGAGCTGCCGTTGAAACCGCAGGCCCTCTCCGCTGACGAGGCCGACGACGACGCATTCGACGGTCGTCGTCATCACCGATTCTCGGCTCATTCACTCGCTTTCGATTTAATTGCCGCAACTCCCTCCCACCAAGGAGATCATCAGACTTGCCACCGTGACCTTTTGAAGACCTCCTCGGACGAGCACCTGGCTCCACTGGAGGAGGAGGCATGGCACCACCTGAACCACTGCCACGTGTAAGCCCACTGAGCGGCCCGCGCCCACCACCAGGACGCTGCTCGTGCTTTCGCATATGGTCAGCCAGCGGTTTTGTTCCCCCAGCTTTTGCACTTCGGATAGCATCCATCGGAAGCTTGACATCCGGTTTCTGAGCAACAGGTTCCTTTGAAGAGCGTTTGACTGGAGTTCTCGATGCAGCCGGAAGAGGAGCAAGTTTGAACGTGGGACGCGGGGCAGGTTTACCTGAGGATCGACCACCGGGCCTTCGACCAACGGTGCCGCCGGAGGAAGCCGAAGAATCCCCTGAGTCTGCCTTAGTCTTAGCATTCGATTTTAACTTTTCGGCATCAGCATCAGTCGATTCGGGCTTAGTGTCTGTCGGTGGTGGTGGGACAGACACGTCAACAGGCTTGGAGCCTTTGCCTTGCTTGGACTTCTCTATGGCCAGGGGAGGTTCAGCAGTCTGCTTTGCAGTCACCTTTTTTGACGAACCACCCGACACACCACTGCGAACGACATTTCCAGCTGGAGCAATATAATCTTCTCTCCGAAGCGCCTCCGAAGAAGATGGTTTTGCCGGCTTTTTGGTAACAGGCTTTGTGGGCGAGGTTTGTCCAGGCTGCCCCTTATTTGCAATAAACTCCTTGAGTTTGGAAACTTCCTGGTCGGACATGCTGGCCAGTGCTGATCCCTTGTTCTGTAAACCTGCACGGGCACATAGCTCGACGAGCTCTTTGCTGTCGATCTTCAGTTCTTTCGCTAATGTATAAATTCGAACTGCCACGCCAACTTCTCCAAACCATACCGACTTGATAACTCTCGTCTATCTGCTGAGACGCTCTCCTAAAACCAAACCACACCTCATCATTCAGTTGCTGTTTCATGACGACGCTTCGCCGCCAGACGCTTCTGAACCTTCCGCTCCGACACTTTCTGCACGAGAGCTTTCATCATGCGTTACCTTTTCCTCTGACTCCTGCACCTGCTCCTGCACCTGACTTACTTCACCTTCACCTTCACCGGTGGAACTTGCCGTCTTCTCAATCTCACGCTGCTTTCGTCGCTCATCTGCAGCCGCAACCTCGGCGAGTGTTGCTCGCTCTTCTGCCTGATTGACGATCGATTCAACTACCTCTGCAGACAAATCACCCATTTCCATGAGGTCATCAGGCTCTATCACCGAAAGATCGTCATATGAAAGGAAGCCCTCACCAACCAGTCGCTCTGCAACCGACTCATCCAGACCTTCAATAGAGGAGAATCCGACGATTGCTCTTTCAATTTGCTGATCCAACTCTTCGCGAGTCATGATTTCCATATCCCAGCCACAAAGCTTGCTTGCCAGACGAACATTTTGACCACGACGACCAATCGCAAGAGAAAGCTGATCTTCACGAACAAGCACAATACCCCGGCCGAGCATCTGACAGAGAATGACTTCATCGATTTCGGCTGGCTGGAGAGCATTTGGAACCAACACCTGAAGATCGTCACTCCATCTCACGATGTCAATTCGCTCTCCACCAAGCTCCTCGACAATATTTTTGATTCGATTTCCACGAACACCAACACATGCTCCAACACAGTCGATACGGTTGTCCGAGCTAATTACTGCAACTTTACTGCGGTAGCCAGGCTCGCGAGAAATAGCACGAATCTCGATTACTCCATCAGCAATTTCAGGAATCTCTTGTTCAAAGAGACGCTGAACCAACTGAGGACGGATCCGTGACAAAATGATTTTGACTCGACTTCCAACCTTTCGAACTTCGAAGATTGATGCTCGAATTCTTTCGTTATTATGATATGACTCCCCAGGAATCTGCTCGCTTCTG
>JBDOMS010000465.1:1926-4678 GCA_039831735.1 Pirellulales bacterium | reverse complement strand
AAGCGTCACTCCCTGATAAATCTTCACATGACTGCCAATTTGACACGTCTCACCGATGACCACTCCAGTTCCGTGATCTATGAAGAAATGATCCCCTATTGATGCACCAGGATGTATATCAATACCTGTACGTGAATGTGACCATTCCGCCATCATCCGTGGAATCAGTGGGATCTCTAAGGTATGAAGTAGATTTGCAAGCCGATAAATTGTGACTGCTTCAAGTCCGGGATAGCAAAAGATGACTTCATCAAGTGTCCTTACTGCTGGATCTCCTTCGTAAGCAGCCTGCACATCAGACGAGAGCACCTTTCTCAGTTCAGGGATTTTTTCTAAAAACTCAACTGCCTTAGCTTGCCCAAGAGACTCAAAGTCAGATTCTTCAACGCACTTTTGCAAATCCGTTGATACTTCTTGTGAAGCAACACCCTCCGCTGCTATCGCCTTTTGAACTGATGCGCCATGACGGAGAGCCCGACCAATCTGGATAGTAAGTTTGTCATGCAGTCCATCAATCAAATCTCCAACGTGATATGTAACATTTCCAAGATGAAGATTTTCTCTCCGTCGATATCCTGGGTAGAGAATCTCCTTGAGATCTTCACAGATTGCCACGATGGACTCATTATTTGGTAATGGACAATGACCAAGATAGTGAATCGTTGGAGCGTCTCGATATGTCTGAACAATCTGCTTTGTCAATTCGGGCAGTTGTTCTTTGATACGAACATCAGTAGCCATGATACTACTCAGTATTAGTGACATGAACAGAAAGGTAAATAACCTATTTTTAGCCGTCGGCGACTTGCCTCCATGAAATTGAGTCCTGATTTCAGGTTGCACCAAAATCAAGCAGAAATATCACACTTTCGGCAAATCAGGAAGAATCTGACGGGCAAATGAAATCTATTTATCGCTACAGCTCTCCTGCTGCCTTTCTTGCCTGAGCTATTGTAAACGCCCCTTCATAGAGTGCACGGCCAACTATACAACCCGCTGCTCCACACTCCACAACCGCTTTGATATCTGCCTCACGGGCAATGCCCCCAGATGCAACAACGGGCAGATCAACAGCCATAATCACCTCACGAAGAGATATTAGATTTGGACCATCCATCATTCCATCTTTTGCAATATCGGTATACACGATTGCTGCAAGAGGGGCGTGCGCATATTTTTGAGCCAATGCAACCGATGTGAGATGACTTGTCTCAACCCAACCTCGGGTTGCAACACGTCCGTTCCGGGCATCTAACCCGAGTACAATCTTATTTGGAAATGAATCAACCAGTGACTCAAAAAGCTGAGGTTGCTCAACAGCCACACTCCCAACAACCAATCGCTGAATACCTGCATCGACATACGCTCGAACCGTGTCGAGTGAACGAATGCCTCCTCCAAGCTGAATCGGAACCGCACAAGAGTCAACCATTCTCTCAATGGTTTTCAACTGTACGGGACGGCCTTCCTTTGCACCATCAAGATCAACAATGTGTATCTGCTCAGCACCCTCTGAGATAAACTGCTGAACCAGAGCTACCGGATCCTCACCAAATACAGTTTCACGTTCATAATCACCCTGAAGGAGTCGAACGCACTTACCGCCACGAATATCAATAGCTGGCCAAAGTTCCATAAACTAAGAGTTCCAATGAAGAAGGAATAGCGACCTTACACCATACCAAGAAATAACTCGAGAAAACGCATGCCAATACTCTGACTTTTTTCGGGATGAAACTGGGTAGCCAAAAGCCGTCCTTGAGACACTGCGGAACAAAATGGCCCCTGATAATCCGACATTGCTGCAATCACTGATTCATCTGATGGATGAGCAACATACGAATGCACAAAATAAAACCAACCCTCGGCGTCACACTTCAACTGGGGGATAAGACCTTCGTGTCCATGCCACGAGACTGTATTCCAACCCATATGTGGCACCTTGGTTCCTATCGGAACATCAAATCGCTTGACCTCACCAGGCAGAACACCAAGCCCAATATTGCGACCACCCTCCCAGCCAGTTTCAAAAAGGAGTTGGAGACCTATACAAATTCCAAGAAATGGTCGATCTGCCCGGATGTGGTCTTTGATTGGCCCGACAAGTTCACGAGCACGCAATGCCTCCATCGCGTCACCAAATGAACCAACACCTGGCAACACCAGCTTATCAGCCTCTGCAACACGATCTGGATCTGAAGTAACAAGAACCGATGATCCTAGACGTTCAAATGATTTTTGAACACTGCGCAGATTGCCAGAACCGTAATCAACAATAGTGATCATGCGTCGAGTGTAGACTGAAGGCATAGAAACACAACGGCCCTCACCAGTCTACGGAGAGACCGGCTGCCAAACTGATGAAGTCGCCATATTTTTTATGGATTTACCATTCTGAGCAAAAGGCTGACCATCTGACTGCTCTGGGTAAATGACCAACTCCACCCTGCGATTTCGTGCCCGACCTGCGGCTGTCGCATTGGAAACAACAGGATGATTCGAGCCATGCGCAACCACGAAAAGTTGACCTTTCACAAGAGGTGTACGGCTAACGAAAAAATTAAACACAGCTGTTGAACGAGCGGCAGTAAATTCATGCGTCGATTTCCATGATGTATCTGCAAGTGGCTCAGTATCAAAATGTCCTTCAATGCCAACGAAGTGTCTCGGAAAAACACGTTCGATCTCCTCTGCTGCTTGAGTAAGAATTGAAACTCCAGAAGGAAGTATGTTTGCTGTAGTTTTTTCAAAT
>JBDOMS010000465.1:0-1916 GCA_039831735.1 Pirellulales bacterium | reverse complement strand
ACTCCATGACCAAAGGTGATGTTGAGTCTGGCTTTGCGGTGAACGTTTGCGCTGGCTGGTTTTGCATTCTCTCTTGAGCAAGCTGATTTGATGTACTTGCTAACTGCTCTTGAAGTACAGCAATTTCATCTTGCATTACCATGGACTTCTGTTGGCTTCTTGTGAGTGCTACTTCCAACTCGGGACCATTGAGCGAGGCATACGATGGCATCACTGGAGCACTTGCTGTTGTCTGAGGTTGCCCAAGAGTATGCGCAGGTGCTGCTACTCCCGGTGGTGGTTCAAGACTGATCAGCTCGGGTTTCGTTTTCTTAAATGGATTAGATACGCAACCCGTCGAAATAAACAACGAGGCCGTCAAAAACACTAAAATTCGATTCATCGGGATGTTCATGCTCCCGCTTATTCTCTTTCCAAAACAATCTGAAACCCGGGAAGAGTAGAAAACGGACGCGTCAAACACAAGCCAGCAGCATCTGCCCCCAGCCCCCCACGACTGCCCCTTTTCACACCGTTGGCAAAACAGGCCGAGACCGGCTACACGTTTCATTGCTCTTCTAGATCTAATTCCTGCCCCTCATTAATCGGAGAATTCTCAGAGAAATAGTTGTAAGTAATACAACAGAACCTAAAACAAAAACTAACAATAAGGGATCACTAAAAAAACCACCCGTCAACACCCACACAAAACGCCAACAGACGACGACTGTTGCCGCCGCAAGACAGAGGCTTGGGCCATAAGGCAACTCATTTTCACGACGAAGTATCAGACCAAAAAGTCCATGTAATAAACCGATGAAAACGGCCATGAAAAATACTAGGATGGCGGGCTGCCATCCTAACCACACGCCGATCATTGCCATGAGCGTTACATCCCCAAACCCCATCGCCTCTTGCCCCATGGCGCGACTTGCCCCCTCGCGAACTCCCCATGTAAGACCAGCACTGACGAATAAACCAATCATGGACGACTGAATTGCATCGAATCGCCTTCCATCGAGATACCAGATGATGACTAGACAGATCGCCACAACAGCAAGAAGTACATTTCTTGGTTCCAGTAACGTCTGTTTTGAAGGGAAGACGTGCTGATCGTCATGACAATGGAAACATGGAACCGTACAAAAAAACCACCACACCCAAAAAACAATAAGTGCCACACCTAATCCGGTGACATGAGGGTATCCACTCAGCCAGGGAGCAGCAGGAAACGAGTACAGACCTCCTGACATACTTAAGATATCAGGGACAATTTCAGGGTGAGCAAATGACCGTTCATGAATACTTCCAACCGGCAAGCCAATGTCTGGAACGAGACCAATAAGGATAAATCCTATCAGCACACCAGTCACTGTAATCCAATCTGGAATAATCTTAAAACGTAGATCAATCCATGTTGCAGCTGCTAAGCATGAGAAGAATATAAGATGACTCAACCAGCGAAGCAGCAGTATTGTGTTACTTCCTATAAAAGGTTTTCCATCAATTGCTAAAGGACTAAGCTGCAGAGCGTACACTTCCCAATACCAGAGAGCGACAGCTGCTCCGGAAAAAAGAAACTCAATTGTACGATCATATCGAGATGGACCACCAATAAGTTGCTTCACAGCTAGCGTAAGCACACGGCCAAGAACAATACCAACTACGATTGCACAAACACCTCCAGCCCAACTTGTAAAAAAAAGAGCAAGCCCACTCATGGCAATCGTCCCTTTCGCAACCAAGAAACAATTGCCTCAGCTAAAGACTCAGGAGACCGTTCAGAAACGTCTACTTTATGATTCGCGCATTCTCGATAAAGTGGCTCACGAACGACCAAAGCTTCAGTAACTTCATCGAGAGGGTTCGTACCCGATAGAGCTGGCCTCTGAGAGGCCGTTGACGGATCCGCAGCCAGTCGTTCACGAATGACATTC
>JBDOMS010000613.1:0-4683 GCA_039831735.1 Pirellulales bacterium | reverse complement strand
TGTCGAGGTGAGGATTGATGGGCAGTCTGAGGCATTACGTCCTGGATTTACAGCTGAAGCGGAAGTCATGGTTGCTGACTTAGAAAATGTAGTTGCAGTGCCAGTCGCAACAGTACTCGAGCAAGACGGTGAGTATTTCTGTGCGGTTCGTGAGAAAGAGAATGGTGTAAGTCGTCGTGTGGTGGTGGTTGGTCTCACAGATGACAACTATGTTCAGATTGTTGGCGGACTGAAGCCGGGTGAAAATATATTTATGAATCCAAGACAAGTATTGGGTGATCAGCCGATAATCACCGAAAATACGAAGAATGCAAAGTCCGTTAAGAATGAAAAATCCGTAGGGGATAGGAAAGCAAAGCGTCCACGACAGTAATCTGATCGTGGTATGGCTGGCATGAGTCAGAGGGTGAGGCGAGCAGGTGAATATTGTTCATGTTGTTCAGCAGATAGCCCTTGGTGTCCGGAGCCTCATGCTTCATAAGTTACGTTCGGCGCTTGCGGTCCTTGGTATCTTGATTGGCGTGACTGCCGTCATCTGGCTTGTGGCAATGGGTGAAGGAGTCAGTTACCAGGCTCAACAACAAATAAAGGACCTTGGTGCAACAAGTATCATCATCCGCACCGTAAAGCCATCTGAAGAGTCAGATCGAGAAGCCGGAAGTCGTTCAGGTATTAGTTATGGTTTGCTTCGGTCCGACTACGATCGTGTAATAACGAATGTTCCTACAATCAAACAAGCGGTACCGATGCGGGAAATCACGCGTGAAGTCCGTCGTGATGAACATGTAGTGCCATCAGCAAAGATCATTGGATGCACTCCAGAATATTTTGCAATTAATAGAATGGAAGTCGGCCGAGGCAGAAAGATCAGTGATACAGATTTGGAAAATCTCGACAACGTTGTCGTTTTAGCCCATGAAGTAGCAGAAAAATTATTTCCCATTCTTGAGCCTGTTGGTCGATCGATTCAGATTGGCACTGAGTTTTACGTTGTCATTGGAGTTGCAGACCCACGAACAGCTTCGGCATCAATAGGAGGAAGCCTGGCGGGGCGGCAGTTCAACCGCGATGTGTATATTCCCCTTACTACGTTTCGAACTCGTATAGGTGATCGAGTGATTACGATTCGTGGAGGCAGCTTCCAGAATGAAACTATTGAACTCAATCAAATAACAGCAGTAGTTGATGAGATCGATTCAGTTGATGCCTCAGCGGATGTCATTCGTGAACTTCTCCAACGGTATCATAAGATCGTTGACTACTCAGTTGTGGTACCAAAGGAATTACTTGAACAGGCAAAAACCACCCAGATGATGTTCAATGTTCTTCTTCTACTCATTGCAGGCATTTCACTTGTTGTGGGTGGTATCGGAATCATGAACATCATGCTTGCAACCGTGACGGAACGAACTCGCGAGATAGGTATAAGGCGTGCACTTGGTGCCACAAAGGGAGAGATTGTCGAACAGTTTCTTTGGGAAACAGTTGTGTTGTCTGGGATGGGAGGGTTGCTAGGGGTGTTTGTTGGTTTTCTTTGTGGGCCTACTGTGCATCTCATGAGAGCTTTTGTGAGAGGTTTTCTTCCTGAAATTTGGGCATCCTTGCCTCCATCAATTCATAATCTTGAGCCTCGGATTGCTCCATGGTCGATTGTGGCGGCTTTTGGTATTTCGGTTGGAGTTGGAATGCTGTTTGGTATCTATCCAGCAAGGAGAGCCGCAAATATGGATCCTATTGAGGCCCTACGACATGAGTAGTGATACAGCAACCTTACAAGATCATGTGGTTGCCTCAGTACGTGACGTTACCAAGATCTATCGGCTTGGTGGAGAGGACGTTAAGGCGTTGGCTGGAGTCTCCATTGATTTCTACAAAGGTGATTTCATTGCGATCATGGGCGCATCAGGATCCGGGAAAAGTACACTCCTCAACCTTCTTGGATGTCTGGATCGGCCGACGTCAGGCCAGTATCTCCTCGGTGGACGTGATGTTGCAACGCTTGATGATGAATCTTTATCTCGAGCGAGAGGCAAATATTTGGGATTTGTTTTTCAGTCATATAACCTCATACAGCAGTTGAGTGTTGTAGAAAATATCATGGTCCCACTTTCCTACCAACATCCTCAGAGGCCAGATGGACATGAACTGTGTCTGAGACTTGCAGAGCTTGTTGGACTTTCAGGTCGGCTTGGCCACCGACCCACGCAGTTATCTGGAGGTCAGCAGCAACGAGTGGCGATAGCCCGCGCTTTAGTCAATAACCCGCACGTGATTCTGGCAGATGAGCCAACAGGAAATCTTGATACTGCAACGTCAGTTGAGATCATGGATCTTCTGGATGCACTGAATCAATCTGGACGAACCATTGTGATGGTGACACATGAGCCCGACATTGCTGCTCGTTGTAAGAAAGTGATCAGTCTACGCGATGGACAGATTGAGTCCGTCGAGAACGTACGAAGCTAAGTTGCTTCATCATGTGGATGTGATGCTGAAGGGTAGGTGTGTCAAAGATTGCGGATTTTTTGGTGGTCTCGCGCTCATTTCCTTGTATATGAGCTGTTTTGGTAGTTTTGGCAAACTAGTGGACAGAGAGAGAACACGTTGTGTTCTCTGCATGCGGATGACCTATTTGATTGTCACGACAGTTTCCAACGATATCCAAGATAAGAATCGTTGATCGGACTTCTTAGTCACGTAGGGGTACTGTCATGACGCGCGGGGTATTGGTTCTGGGATTGCTCACAGTGATCGGATGGCCTCAGGTTGAGTCAGCCAACGCAGCAGGTTTTCTGAAGTGGCCCAAAACGAGAGTGGCTTCAAAGACGGTTAATCGCAGACTGCCTGAACCACAGGGTCCACCACTCGTGCCGGGAACAGGCACAGCCCTGAAGAATGGCACCGATTCTTTTGAAGATGAAAAGTGGAAGATGTATTACAACCATCCGAAGAGCTCACAGGAGCAGGATAAGCGCATGCGTGGCCCATTGGCTCGCAGTAACAATGGTATGTGGTTTGGTGGGCCAAAGCGAGGTATTCCCGATGTGGTCAAGCGGGTACCACTTCCTGCGCCTGGCCTTGAGGGGAGTGAGCATGGCATGCTTGTAGCAACTTTACGTGCTGGAATCCCAGGACGTATTACGTACAAGATGCAACAAGACGACCTCATTTTCAGTATGTCAAAAGCAGCTGGAAGAGGTCTCTCCGTCCGTGACAGTCCAAGTATTGTGACGAGAGTTTACCTTCCTCCATTTGAACAATGGGAACAACGTCGCGGACCGTCTTTTGGTTTCCGGACAGGTTGTTTTACGCATGCCATCATTACTGGTGATGATCACCCAAATGAAGGCGAGTTTGGGCTCGAGGAATACTGGCCAGGGATGTTCATCAATTTTCATCCGAAGAGTGAAAAGTATAAGGTGGAAGAGCCCTATGCCTCGATCCTTGTGCGTGCGAATCGAAAGGGCTTTGAAGTTCAGGGTCCAAAGATCACTGAACTTGGTTGGTGGACGCTTGGTATTTCGTTTTCACCCGATGGCGTCGTGCACTATTTTGCCAGTCCGGGAGTCGATGATTTGACTGAAGAAGATCATATCACTTCGCAGTATCCATATAGCTATCGTACAGAATGGGTCAAAACGTTTTTCTATAATGTCTGTTCGATGGATGATGGGAAGAGTTGGAGTACTCCTTGGGTGATTGATGATCCACGCGTGTACTTTGTGAAGCGGCAGCAGGTGGCATCAAAGAAAACAAGCTCGACAAAGTAATTACTTTGGTGGGGTGGTGTTGCGACGCCATATTCCAGCAAGTGCACTCCCAATAACAGAATGGACAACGCTTGAAATGGCACAGGGGACCGCGGTGAGAGGTTCAGTAGGAAAATGTTTTTGAGCAAGGACAACCCCCAGCCCTGAATTCTGCATGCCGACCTCGATTGAAATTGTTCGGGCTATACGATTGTCATACCCAAATAGCTTTGCAAAGGCATACCCCACACCGAACCCAAGGCCGTGAAGAGCTGTTACCGCAAGTAGCAACTGCCATCCAAATTCACGAATAGCCAATGCATTCTGTCCAACGATGCTTGCACATACGAGTGCTATTGTGATGACACTCACAAGTGGTGCAACGGGTAAAATTGTTTGTACAGTTCGTGGAAACAAACGATTGATACTAACGCCAATCATGATTGGCAGAACAACCACCTGAAGCGTGGAGAGAAAAAGACCCCATGCATCAACAGGTACAAGTGTCCCAGCAAGGAGTTTGGTAAGCAGTGGTGTGAAGATAACGGCTCCAAGGGTCGAGCACATGGTGAGAAGGACGGATAGTGCGACGTCCGTACGCGCAATATATGAAACAACATTTGATGCCGTCCCGCCGGGGCAACACGAAACAAGAATCAATCCAACGGCAAATGAAGTTGGAAGCCCAAGGGTGGTTGCAATGCTCCAGCCAATCATGGGCATCAGCAAAAACTGTGCAAGGAAACCAGTCGCAAGAGCGAGAGGACGGGTCGTGACGCGAGCAAAGTCACTGAGAGAAAGCGTAATCCCCATGCCGAGCATGATAACGGCAAGTCCATAAACGATTGCTTCACCACGAAACCACGTAAACAGTTGTGGTTCAGCCATCGCCAGGCCGCACGCGATCAGCACCCAGGCCGGGAATGCATTTGCG
>JBDOMS010000540.1:0-4696 GCA_039831735.1 Pirellulales bacterium | reverse complement strand
CTCCGCCGGCGTGAGCCTGGTTTCACGAAGGCGATGTCGAATGAATCGATCGATTGGATGATTGATCGCATTGATTGCTGGCGGAGCGGGATCATCAATCGGTTGAAAACTCCACCAACTTTTGCGCCGCTCCATCACGGCTGTCCAATCTGTATCAGCATCGAGCTCAGCGTCGGTCGGAGGTTGATCGCGCGGGTCAGCCGCGCCCATGCGGACCCACTGTTCAAAATCCCGAATGATGGCCGCATCCAGTTTGGGTGCGGCATTCGGCATCTCCATGTCTTCAACATCGTGACGAATCGCTTGTATGAGCAGGCTTTGGTCAGGCTTCCCAGCCACGATTGCTGGGCCCCGATCACCTCCCCGAAGCAGCCCGTGTCGATGATCCAGCACCAACCCGCCCTCGGCCTCACCCTTGCTGTTGTGACACTGGTAGCAGTCCTGCACGAGAACGGGTCGAATGCGACGTTCGAAAAACTCGATCTGCTCCGGCTTTTCAGCTGCGAGCAACCGCAATCCAAAAACCGCCACCAGCATGGGAAGGAGAAACCATGCACTCCAGCGTACGAGGTCCTGAGCCAGGACTGACTTCAGGCCGATTAGGCCAGACCCGGGTCCGGCGGATTTGTGAAAGGTTCTTCGATTCATCACATCACTAAATATAATGGAAGTCTCAACTACTTCGCTAACTCCGTCCAGATTGACTTCTTTTTCCAGGTGATCAGTTTTTTTAGTGTCGCGTTCCCACCGCTTGTCGGGAAAGAGACCTGTTGGCTGTCTTCTTGGTCAGACTGCACGCTTATGTTCTCCAACGAGCTGGCCCACTCTTGCACAGGGTCAACTCCCATCGCCGAGATCAATGTCGCCATCGTGACGAAGAAAGTCTGAAGATTTTTACGTGCCGCTGTTTTCATATCGTTGTTCTTATATTTCAACCCACTAATACCGATAGGATTTTTTATTATTTTCGTGACTGACGTTTTTGAGGCTCGGGAACGGGCGGTGTTGTTGGACGCGTGTCCAAGGGATCAAAAAAACGCATGTTCTTACCGACTCTGTTGTAGTCGCCGAGATCATCTCTCATCCAGTCCGCGAGCCCAAGCAATCGTTTGACAACGTGAGGATGCTCTGCAGCGACATTCGTCGTTTCGCCCAGATCATTCTTTAGGTCAACGAGGAATGGCGTATCGAAACCAACTCGATCCACCGAAGCGATGTGTGTGTTGCGGCTGAACGGAGCTGCTCCGATCGGTTCTTTCTCGCGTGGCAGATGCAGTTTCCAGTCTCCCTGACGAACGGCCTGAAGATGAACTCGCAGGTAATAGAAATACGCCTTCTCTTCGTCGGCCTTGTCGAATTGACCGTGAAACAGATGGCGTATATCTTCGCCATCAATAACTCGGTCAGACGGAACTTCCGCACCGGCAAGAGCCGCAAACGTAGGCATGACATCCATGGTTGTGGCGATAACGTCACAGGTCGTCCCAGCAGGCACTCGCCCCGGTCCCCACAGAATCATTGGCACGCGTACTCCGCCTTCAAAGGTTGATACTTTGCCGCTTCGCAATGGGCCAGCAGACCCACCGTGATCGCTTGGCAGATGCCCATCGGCCTGATTTTTGTTCTTGATCAACCATGGGCCGTTGTCACTCGTGAAGAGGACATACGTGTTATTGGCCAAGTCCAACTCATTCAGTGCATCAAGAATACGGCCAACATTGAAGTCGATCTCCTGAATCACATCACCGTACAGACCACGTTTGCTCCTCCCTTTGAATCTCACCGACGCATCGAGACGTGTGTGCGGCATGGTGTGCGGAAGGTAGACAAAGAACGGTTGCTTCTGGTTCTTCTTGATGAACCCAATCGCTTCGTCCGTGTAACGCTGAGTCAGAGTCGCCATGCTGGTCTTCCGTCCGATCAGTTCTTCATTGCGATAGAGATTCACGATGCCATCGTTACTCGTCGGAGTTCCAAAGAAGTAATCGAACCCCTGACGAGTCGGGAATAAATCCATGAAGAAACCGTTTTGCGAATGCTTCGCAAGATCCCACTTTCCAAAACACGCGGTGGCGTAACCCTTCGTTTTGAGCACTTCAGCGACGGTGATTTCCTCTTGGTGCAGAATCGGATGAACCTGTTTCGTGTGGCCACGTTCCGCGACTCGCATCGGGTAACAACCCGTCATCAATGCTGCTCGCGATGGACCACATATCGGTTGCGCGTAGAAACCGGTAAACTTCATCCCCTGCTTCGCCATCGCATCTAGCCGTGGAGTTTGGATGTCGGGTGAACCAAAACAGCCCACGTCTTCATACCCCTGATCATCGGTGAAGATGATCACGAAGTTGGGCTTGGGGTCATCCGCGTGAGACATTGCACACGCCGTAAGAATTAGGCTGCATGCCATCAGGTGACGACAACGTGATGGTATGTTGTAAAAAATGTGCATTTTTTGACCCCAATTATTCTTTAGTATAGTTCGCCAGAATGTCCAACGTGATGAGAGTCCGCATACCGCAGGAGTTTTTGGCAAACTTCTTTGTAACCATGTCAGGTGAGGATTTTGGAAACGACGTGACCGTGAACGTCAGTCGCACGCCTGTCGCGGCCACAAAAACGGAACGTTCATCGCGAGTGATCCACGCCAATCAGCTGCAGCATAATCACGTGCAACATAGCAGAACACTTCTCCTTCAAGGTTGCCTCTCTTTACGAACAACGAACACTTTCACACAGCACCGTCATCTACCGTTTATTGCGCGTGTCATCGAACCCCTGAATGTGAACAACCGTCATTGATTGGTATGGAATAGACCGATTGTAGCATTCAAAAAAACAAAACCGTGAAATACGGCAACGCTCACCGTTTCGTCAAGCAACCCACATTGAACAACACACAGGCCTCAATCAAGAAGTATCAAACGTATGAGCATAGCCATCGAATCGGTGAGGCCTACCGTTTTTGTCGAACTCAATGACTAGTGTGTTGATCGTGCGCACAAGACGCATTCACAGCGGAATGATATGGCTGCAGTTGGCATTTTTCACTGATTTTCCCCCTTGATGAGGTGTCGTCTGGCTCGCACTTGAGCATCGGGTCGTTATGAGGATATGGTTTAAGGGTGGTTTGTTGAAACAATATTTGGAGAGGCTTTATGGTTACCACTCCGAAGGGTGCATTGCATGCCTTGTGTATTGTCATTTACTGCGCGGTACCTGGTATTGCAGCAACCCTTGAAATCTCAACAGGGAGTCAATCGACCGACGCACTTCATCTTTCTGGAGCCCGCGCACGTCGGCAACTTATTGTTACCGAAACACACGACACGATTCATGACGTAACCTCCATCACCACATGGCGAGTCGAGCCATCGTCACTGGCCATCGTAGAGCAAGGCGGAATGGTTATCCCGCAGTCAAATGGTACAGGGACCATTATTGCAACTGTGCCAAATCATAAGGATATCACAGTTCCTCTCGTAATTGATCAATTTGGAAACGATCCTCCGCTCGATTTTGTTTCACAAATTGTTCCCATCTTCACAAAGCACGGTTGCAATGGAGGTGGGTGCCACGGAAAAAGTGGTGGGCAGAATGGTTTTCGTCTTTCACTGTTAGGGTTTGAGCCTCACGAGGACTATGAACATCTCGTAAAGGAATCACGGGGCCGCAGGCTGTCACTTGTCGCTCCCTCAACTAGTCTGCTCCTACTCAAGGCGGCTGCTTCTGTTCCACACGGCGGTGGAAAGCTCATCGAGCCTGATTCACCGTCACATCAGATGCTGAGTCAGTGGATATCTGAAGGGGCAAGGCCAAGTGGTCCCAATCCGCCTCAGGTATCTCACATTGATGTTTTTCCAAAAGAACGCACCATGCACGCGGGCCACTCACAACAGTTAAGGGTTCTCGCCCACTACGCAGATGGACACATCGAAGATGTGACACGTCTCGCACAATATGAGACTAACGCTCCCGATCTTGCAGACGTCGACGCATTGGGAATGGTCAAGGCACATGAACACAAAGATGGTCAATCACAATGCGGTACTGCAGGAGTGATGATTCGATTTCAAAGTCACGTGGCTGTATTCCGCGGTACGCTCCCACTTGATACTCCGATTGAACACATGCCACCACGCGACACATTTGTGCAGAATGTGATAGACGACCATGTGTATACGCATCTCACCAAGCTTCGGTTGCCACCGTCGGCCATCTGTGATGACGCGACCTTTTTGCGTCGCGTGACACTTGATATTGCTGGGCGTCTTCCAACACCCAACGAGACAATCGACTTTTTGAATGACGATACAAACACGAAGCGGGGTGCATTGGTTGATCGACTGCTGGATTCAGACGATTACACCAATTATTTTGCCCTCAAGTGGTCGGCTATTCTTCGCAATAAACGCACGAATGACGAACTCCACCGAAATGGCACCTATGCCTTTCATGAATGGATTCGTCACTCGTTAGCTGAAAATAAACCCTACTGTGACTTTGTGTATGACATTCTCACAGCAACAGGAGATGTATCGACAACTCCACCTGTTATCTGGTATCGGCAGGTATCTGATATTAATCAACAGGCAGAAGATGCCTCGCAATTATTCATGGGAGTTCGACTGCAATGTGCTCGCTGCCATCACCACCCTTTTGAAAAATGGGGGACGGACGATTACTTTCAACTGGC
>JBDOMS010000648.1:0-4715 GCA_039831735.1 Pirellulales bacterium | reverse complement strand
CGATCCTTAATCGCATGATCGCCCACCTCCAAGGCTTTTCAGCACCACCAGCCAATTCACAAGAAAATGATTCTGCAGACCATGGACTAATCTGAATGACGACTTTGGAACAAACAGTTGCGATTGTGTTTGTAGCACTGGTGCTTCCGCAGGCCCTTTTGACCATCTGGTTTGCATGGATTGTCAACCATCGAACACGCTGTTTTATTGCTCACAACCCATCCCGTCAGGCATCTGCATCGATCCCGGCGGAGGTGATTCTATGTCTCCGTGGCTGCGATGAGACATTACCAGACGTGCTGGCATCACTCGCCCAACAGTCACATCAGTCATGGCGTCTTCGGATCATTGTTGATTCAGAAAAAGACCCAGCATGGGATGCTGCTCACTCCTCAATTTCAAAACTCAATGCTCATGCAACATGGACGGAAGCGTGTATTGAACCGTTGACCGCACGACCAGAACAGGGTTCATTAAAATGCGCCTCGCTTCGGCAGGCACTTCGATCGCTGGATGAGACAATTGATGTTGTCGCGCTCATTGACGCCGATTCAGTTGTCCACCCCGACTGGCTGCTGACTATGGTGGATGCGTGCATGCAGCCAAAGATCGGAGCGGTCTCTGGAAATCGCTGGTATGACCCTGATCAAGATACACCCGCTGCGATCGTCCGGGCACTATGGAATGCAGGGGCAATTGTCCAAATGACAACCTTTGGCATTCCCTGGGGTGGATCACTCGCCGTCCGTCGAAAGGCCATGACTGATTGTCACTGGGATGATGTGATTGCAACAACGTTTTGTGAAGATACGTCTCTTGCACAACCACTGGCCCGTGCCGGCTGGAACTATCGTTACATTCCCGCACTCACCGCAATTGATCGAGACGCCTCAATTCGTCTGGCTCCCCTCACCCGATGGATTGCACGCCAGCTTCTGACTGTGCGATTGCATCATCCCTCCTGGCCACTGGTTGCCGTACATGGAGTATCCACATCACTTGCGCTGATTGTTGTCATCGCCGGCTCCATCGCTGCACTTGCTTCTGGTCACCAACGAATTGCGATCATTCTTGGTCTTTTTCTCTTGGCGTATGAACTCATCAATATGGCACTCCTTGCGCTCATTACACACTCGATTCGCCAAGCGATGCAGACCCGCGCAACACAGCCTCGACACCGCACGCCACTCCAGATTCTTGGCTGGATTGCCTGCATACCCGTCACACAGGTGGTCTATGCCTTCGCCGTTGTCATATGCATGTGTGTCAAAAAAATTGAATGGCGAGGAGTGATTTATGACATCCACGGGAGCGGCAGAGCAACATCGGTAAGCATTCGTTCCGAACACTAAAGCATGCATGCGCTTCGGGCAAAACTCGACAACACACTCAACCTCTTGCCTTTGTGCCACGAGATGTTTGTCAGGCTTCCTTTTTTCTCACTTTTTGTTGACCAAACTATTTTGTGCCACTAATCTACAACGAGGAAATTTTTTGTTTTTTGTGGTCTTTGTGGTACCAAGTCATGCACTATGATCGATTTCTCGATATCTTTCTCTGCACATCAAGAACACCTGACGCTAAGCACAAGGATGCGTGGAGGAGACAGACGAGAGACGGCTATTACCTTGATCATGTAAGTCCAACGTCATACATCCAGGCGCGGCAAAAATTGACCAAAATAGGTGTAGTAAATTCAAAATACTATGATCAACAAGAGGTTTCAAATATTCCAAAGAATGATTTGGAACAATTACTGAAAGGCTCCGTCAAGTACATTGCCTGTAATCTTGACGTCAATTACGTCAATGGCTCCACCGGCCCAAGTGCCGCGAAGTCAATCCCACAACTTAAGCTACTCATGGACTGGATCTGTGAGAGGTCGATCGTGTCGAAACTCCTGATTTGCGGACATGGCGGCGGAGTAGCCGACGGAACGATCTCGTGTGCCGGGTATAGAGCAACTGCTGGACAACTTGCCACATCGTTAGTGCTGAATGGACTACGAAAAGGTGATCTTCAACGTCAGACACCCACAGCAAAACCAGGAGCGTCGTGGAAACCTGACCAAGGAAATGACACCTGCTATTGCTGCAAAAAGGCAATCAAGAAGGGTGTCTTTGTATCCAACAAACATCACTGTCGGAGGTGTGGCGAAATCATACATGACGAGTGCTCGAAAACACGCATTGTGCTCGAAAAGGCATTGACTGAAAAACACGGCTTACAACAAAACGCAGGCCGCGTCCGTGTCTGTGATATCTGCGCGGATGAACTCAATTCTTCGTGGGTGGCAGCCAATCCGAGGCAGCACTTGAACATTTGTGCTGGTTTGCGACAAATCACGCTGATGACATGCAGAGGAGCAAGGAGTACAGACCAAAAAGGGTCCGGAATTGAGAGTGGGAATAATAGTTTTGCAATCCAATCCTTTGCTTCGAACTTTGTCAAAGATCTACGTGCGAAAAACATTCGCGGCGTGAGAGTCGCGGCAGCGAATGAAACTGTGTCTTTCGGTAGGGACGGACAGAAGAACGCTACAACTATCAAAGTACCGAAATTAAACCAGCCCCCGACATGGGATGTCTCGAAAGATGGCATTCCGAATAAAATATATGGCTGGGATCGCAGTTTCGCTGAACAGATAGTCAATAAAAGTCGAAACGCCGTTCAATTACAACCAGGGCAAGCTCAAGGGCCAATCGACATCCGCCAATTCGACAACCGTGTTTTTCTCATCAAAGTAAGCCCTGATCGGTCGAGCCTGTTCTTCGGATTCTTTCAAGATGACATAGAAGGCATCGTTACCAATTTTTTTACAACACAATGGGGATTTCCTCAGTGGAGGGTACAAAAAGTTCAAGTAACAAGTGGAGTTCTTGGAACGATACAAGTTCCCAACAACAACACAGCATTTGCTCAGTTTTCTCAGACCCAAAACACGGCTCGGAATCGCATGTCTGGGAACTTTGCAGGCATACAGCCGAAAAGCCGAATCTCTCACAGCCACTTAGTTCGGGCACAGAATAGACAGATACAAATGCAAGGGACAACTATAACGCTTCAGCTGACACCACCCCCTGGATACAACATGCGGTTCGAAGAACTCATAGACGCTATCAAACTGACAGCTGGACAAGTGAGAGTTTCCTGGAAGGATGTGAAGGTCATCGAAACATCCTAGAATCTCCGAGAACAAACCTTCACCCAAGTGCCATCAACTTTTTTCTACCCACTTCACGCTACGAAAGATATTTTTCATGCCTCCACAAGATTCACAAGAAATGACGTCTGAACAGGAAGACTCTGCTCCCGACAAGAGGCTGATCTTCTTTGGTGAAGAGCCATACCACCTTGTCGAACACATGCCGCAAGAAGGTGAGGTGATGCCCGATTTTTTACTCTGGCAATTCCACAATGGCATCGGACAGAGCGTGTCACGAGACGATCTGATTCAGCAAGAAACGCCTGCACTCTTTTGTTGCATGCACTCTGTCGATGGAAAAGTTGGTGTTCGCCAGGCTCGTCGGGTAGAGCGTCTGCTTTCAGACTTCGATGGGTATGTGCGTGGAATTCTTGTGAGTTCAGATCTTCCTTTCACCCAAAATCGCTTCGTGAATTTTGAAACGCTTTCCTATTTGACTGCCGCAAGTGATTACCGAGGGCATTTTGGAAGAGCATTTGGCGTACACGTTGAAGAATTGGCATTACTGGCACGATCCTTATTTGTCACTGACCGGAAAGGGGTGTTGACACACATTGATATCGTAAGTGAATTTGGTGACGAGCCTGACTATATGTCCGCGATGCATGCACTCGCAGATATTCTCTAATGCCTGACAGGGCACACGCCAAGGTTCTATGGACTCTCATCCTCAGCCATCCTGAGAACAGCCGGCTCATGGACTCGACGATTCAGAAATAGCTTCAAAGTCTATGGGGCTGGCCGTGTCAGACACTGAACGGCCATCCCATCCAAAGATCGAGAATGCCGATGGTGATGCCTGGTTTTGTGAAGGAGATGTCCATCGAAGTTGGTCACCTGGTTTGATCGTACGGAGCGCGAGGATGCGCAATAGTTCCCGAGGGGAACTGCTCTTTGGCAACTCATCGACACGCACCCACTGGTCTCCCACGAGTTTTTCAACACGCCCTGTGACGGCACTTACAAGAAAGCGGATACCAGGAACGGGGCCAGAAGACTCAGGAAGAATTTTCGATGATACATCTTCCCATGAAAAGGCGACTGGCTGCGGTCCCCAGACATTACCGGAAACCTGAATGGTGGCTGATCGACGGAGTTCGGGACGTTCCATCAGAGGCAATGAAACTGCAAAGTTGACAGTTGGATTGTCTCCAACTTCAAGTTTCACCAATGGTGACGCAGATCCTCTTGCCATCGTCCGGCTTGCAGGCAACTCAAGTGTTGGAACAAACGTTCCAACTCGGGAAGCTGTTGTTTCGTTATACGTCAGTCCGAGCGAATCACTTGAAAAAGCGTAGTGGCCATATTCATCAGTCACAACCTGAGGCTCTTCTGTTGTGAGTGTTAAGGACCAGTTGTCGAGCGTGTAACTGTGGTTTGGATCAGCATTCATGACCTCGAGAGACCAGGATCCATTGGCCGGTGTGTGCTTGAACGCCGCAAGGTCTGCCAATGACTGATTATGAGGCTCAGCCGGAGAGGCTCCCATCCAGATGGTTTGACGACTTCC
>JBDOMS010000043.1:0-4732 GCA_039831735.1 Pirellulales bacterium | reverse complement strand
TGGAAGACGTTTCGCGAAAAAGTAAAGTCGGTGAGTCGCGAAGATATTCAAAGAGTAGCTCAAAAATATCTTGATCCCGAGAAAATAGCCATTTTGGTCGTTGGCGATTGGGATAAAATCGCTCCTGGTGATCTTGAAAAGCGTGCGCAAATGGATGAGTTTTTTGACGGTCGTGTAACGCATCTTCCCTCGCGTGACCCAATCACGCTTGAGCCTATTGGTGAAGAAAAAAAGGGTGATACAACGGCGAATGACCGTCAGTAATCAACAACTTCCGCCACGTCCAAGTGAAGTGCACGCTGCTGCAATTGCCCACGAATTGCCTGGAGTGAATGTTGTATGCACCACCGTTGGCCGGGCTCAAGCGGCCTTTGAGATTGCCAGTGATCGTCCTCAAGCAGTTGTCACATGCTGTTTTTTTGATTTGTATCAGCATGATCTGGCCTTCGCAGGATGGGAAAGAAAGCCCGAAAACTTACGTGCTCGGTGTGTGTCTGATCTACCAGAGGGTCTCTGTGACCTTGCCGTTGTACCCCTCTTAAAAAGTGGAGAGGCAGAGTTTACTCGTGAATTACTTCAGCAAGCCTTTATGCAGCTTGGAGTTGGTGGAGTGCTCGTGACAGCGATCGATAATCCAAGGGATACGTGGCTTCGTGAGCAGTTGGTGTCATTGGGTGAAAAAGTTCGCGTGAGACCTGACACGGGATCAAAACCGGCAACAGTTGGATATGTTGTAGAGAAAACACATGAGCTAAAGAAAGTCCGAGATTTTTCTTGTGACGTTGTGTTTCGTGATCGTACACATTTGCTGACGGTGCATACTCGACCTGGTGTATTTGCGCATCGTCGTCTTGATCCGGGCGCGCGGCATCTCCTCAATGCGGTTGATGTTGCGCCAGGCACACATGTTCTTGATATCGGTTGTGGATCAGGAGGAGTTGCGTTGGGTATTGCGGCCCGTGACCCAAGTGTGGAGGTTTGCGCGCTTGATTCATCTGCGAGGGCTATCGATTGCACACGCATTGGATCTCAAAAAAATGACTTATCAAATATCGCAACGTATCTTGAGGCTGGAGGAACCGTGCCTGATCCTGGCACGTACGACTTGGTTTTAGCGAATCCACCATATTATGCAAACTTTCGAATAGCAGAATTATTTGTTGATGCCGCGTGGCGAGCACTTGCACCAGGTGGCACATTATTAGTTGTGACCAAACGACCTCACTGGTACCTCGAACACCTGCCAGAATCATGGAATGATGTTGCTCGTGAGGAAGTCAAGACATACCACTTGATTGAAGCTGTTCGGCCAGTTTGAAGGAGTGGTCATTGAGCATGATGTTAACGGTACCTTGATGACTATGAATCAACAGGATTCGTCAACGAGTCTATTGATTGATATGAATAACCGTTGCGGGAGGGAAGCCGTTAAAGTGGGTGCTGCTTGCAGCAGAATACGCACCAATATCTTCGCTATAGAGATAATCACCGATTTCGAGTTCTGGTAGTTGCTCAGCTAGGCTGATTGTATCCAGTGCGTCACACGTTGGACCAAAGACCGCGCAGAGTCGTTTCTGTCCTCGCTTGAAACTCTTCATGTGGTATCTGCAATGATCAAAAATCACACCTGAATAGGTGTGGTAGACGCCATCATTGACGTAATAGCAGAGTTTATCGTTTCGTACGGCTTTCCCAATGATTTTTGATACAGCATGAGCTGCGGATGCAACGAGAAAACGTCCGGGCTCAGCAAGAATTTCGATGTCCTTTGGGAAGAGGCGATTGAGTTCATGGTTAATCTTTTTTGCAATATCACTGAACTTTGGAACACTGGAATCGTAGGCAGCTGGAAAGCCACCACCGATATCAAGAAGTTTCAGATTAAATCCTCTCGTCTTTGCTTCATGAAAGATATTTGCGCATAAGAGAATTGCCTGAATATAGTTTTCTGGATTGGTGCACTGGCTTCCCACATGGAAAGACAGCCCCTCAACAACAAGACCAGAGTCATGTGCACATTGAATAAGGTCAACTGCCTCTCCAGGTAATGCACCAAATTTGCTCGACAGCTCCACCATGGAGCCGGTATTCGGAACACGCAGGCGAAGTGCGAGACCTGCATGTGGGGCATGCATTGCAATTTTCTTTACTTCATCATGGTTGTCATATGTCACAAGCGGTTTGTAGCGGTCAAGCTCGTGGAGTGTTTCGATTGGTTTTATTGGATTGGCATAAATAATTTTATCCCAAATAAAATGTTGTCGTTTCTTTGCAGGAAGCTTTTTGATGTTTTCGTGGACAGTATGAAACTCCTGCATACTCGCCACGTCAAAGCTCCCACCAAGATCGTAGAACGTTTTTACAATGGCAGGGTCGCTATTCACCTTTACGGCATAATAGATTTGAATGCGAGGAAAGTGCTTCCGAAAGAGGGCATAGTTTTTTCGTAATTCGTTGTGGTCAACAACGAATAAAGGCGTGCCATGTTGTTTTGCGAGTGAAAGAAGTGTCTTTTGATTCATGACAAGTGAAGAACTCTTGGACCGAACGTATCGTTGCTCAGTGAGCAAGATCACGGAGAGGCCTTTCGAGCAATTATGACGTATTCGAGAGAGGGCTGTATCAGTCTCCGTCTGTAATCAGAAAGTTTTTGAATTGCCAGGGATCTTCGCGATCAATTGATGGGCTGTTATACCCCTCAAACGTATTCTCATAATGCTTCAACGGACTCCAGTCGCTTTGGACAGAAATGAATGTGCCAAGGTAGGGCTTCGCAATCCCCAAGACATATTCGTGAGGCAGATCATCGGGGAGCGTGACTCCCTCTTCCGGATGTTCAATCATCCACATGCAGGCGGCAACAACAGAAATAGCAACCTGCATGGTCGTGGCATTTTGATGAGGGACTAATCGTCGTGACTCCTCGATTGATAGATCAGTTCCGCACCACCACGACTGAAGCGGATGCCCCATGACAAGTGCTCCAAGAATATCAGCACCACTGGTAATCTCATCGGTCATAATCCGGTGTCGTGGCTGGAGTTGGTAGTTGTATCCTCGAAGTTCTGCCAAGCTGGCAATTGCTGCGTCACACGGGCAATACGCATAGTGAACCGTCGGGCGATAAAGCGTTGTGCCATTGCCATCTTGGACAGACAGTTTTTCCGTAATGCTGAAGGCTTCGCCGTGTCGTACAACCATCCCAACTATCGTGTAATTGGGCACCCATGAAACAACATGTGTATTGATTCCCATGCGAGCCAAACAGATCTGGCTTTGTGTGCCGTGTGTATGCTCGTACGCAAAGGGAGGCAGTTCCTTTTCGTGGGTTCCCCAGCCCATTTCCGCTGTGGTAGTTCCTTCTTCTCGAAACCCTTCAACGCTCCACGTGTTTACAAACTCATCAACTTCTTTGGGCTGATTGCTGATTTGCGTATCACGTTCACTACAGTGGATCACCTTGACGCCCAGTTCATGGGCAAGGTGATTGAACGTTTGATTTTTGGCATAGTGACCAATTCGCTCTGCCTGTTCATCAGAAAAAGACTTTTCTTCAAGGCAGGCGTCTGCAATATCCAGGAGGGCATGCTTCGTAAAATGACTGATCAGTCCAGGATTGGCACCGTGTTCAAGGACAGCAGTGGGTCCGGGAGATGCCCAGCCGGAGGTCATCTCCCGAATCTTCATGTGTCGCCAATAGAGTGTCATCTGATCCGGAGAAGCATTTTGCGCATTGGCATACGGATCCCAGAGTTCAACTGACGTGTTGAGATACAACACGCCGGCGTCATGACACCATTGCACAATCTCACAACAGTCGATATTCCAAGCGAGATCGATGAGTACATCACCCTTCGAAACGTACGTTTCGAGCGTGGCCCCAAGATTGTCTGGAGTGATTTTTTTCTGAACAAACGTAATCCCCATTTCAATCCATGGTTGTAGTGCAGCAGTATCAGGATTGAAGTCAATGACGGTAATATTCTGAGGCAAAACTTTGATGTGCTTGAGGAGAATTGGAATCGTGCAGCGAGCCACAAATCCAAAGCCAACAAACAGAATGCGGTTGTTGAATGTCACCATGCTGAAGCGTGCCCTTTTTTGAGAATCATAATCTGTGAGGCGGGAGTATACGTAGAAAAAAAAAGAAGTATCAGGGTACACTCTTCATATGAGAGTAGTACTCCAGCGTGTGTCAGAGGCGCATGTCTCCATCGATCGTGAAATTGTGGGCCAGATTGGTCGAGGGCTCCTTGTATTCGTAGGCGTTGAAGAGGGCGACACCGTGGCCGATGCCGAGTGGTTGGCTGCAAAAATCATCGGGATGCGGATTTTCCCCGACGATACGGGGAAAATGAACGAGAGTGTGGTGGCGATCGATGGAGATATCCTTGCCATCAGTCAGTTCACCCTTCATGCCAGCACCCACAAAGGAAATCGACCAAGCTTCATTCGGGCAGCCAGACCAGAGGCAGCCGTTCCGCTGTATGAATCCTTTTTGGAAGTGCTTGAGCGAGGGCTTGGGCGTCATGTACCGCGAGGAGTATTTGCTGCCGATATGCAGGTCTCACTTACCAACGATGGTCCTGTGACAATTATCGTTGATTCAAGACAGCAGAAATAACCTCTCATTGCAGATGTCCCGCTCGCTCAACTGTTGCCGAGAGAACAGAACATCTGCAAGAAAAGTTATTCTAATTCGAAATCGAACGTATTCCCATCACCGGCACTT
>JBDOMS010000682.1:0-4746 GCA_039831735.1 Pirellulales bacterium | reverse complement strand
TCCACTTGATGGTTCCTCCTACCAACTTCCAGTACCGGAAGAGCAGGGATTGTCTGCTCAGCCTCTCCCCCTTCCTCCAATTGATGAACGGCCATGGATAGGAAGCCGTCATCCTCATGTGTCTCGGGCGTGGCATGCTGTCGTGGGTGACTACAGAAATTTCTACTGTTGTGACAATCTTGCTTGTCTGTCTGCTGCTCTTGGTGCAGGAGCAATCATGGCAAACACTGGTTTTGATCAGACCATGCAAGATGCATGGATGAGAGGTGTGGCCCCAACAAGCCTTGGGAAGTTCTTTTCTGGCTGCAATGATATTGGTGAGGGGCGTTATGCTCTGCCTATTTTCGGAGCAGCGTATGCCACGGGAATTGCATTTGAAAACTTTCCGGTTGGTGATGCTGTTGGGGAATGGGGCGGGCGGTCCTTGCGTATGTTTACTGTTGGGGCTCCACCGCTTTATGCGTTGCAGTGGTTTACTGGAGCATCAAGGCCTAGAGAAGGAGCCGGCAGTGTGTGGCGACCGTTCAACGATAACAATGGTGTGAGTGGTCACGCATTTGTGGGCGCCATTCCATTTCTTGCAGCAGCAGATATGGCAGAAAGCCCACTTCTCAAAGGAACACTTTACGTGTGTTCAACATTTGTTGGCTTTGCAAGAATGACTGAGAATTCACACTATCCCTCACAAGCCTTTCTTGGCTGGTATTTAGCATGGGCAAGTTCCCGAGCGGTCAGTCAGACGGAACTTCAATTCGTAGGGCTTGAGGTTCGAGTCGTGCCAATGCCAATGGCTGACCAGGGTGGTCTTGCTGTTGAGACGCATTGGTGAGCAAGACTGTTGACTAGTGAAGTTATTCATCAAAAAAAGTATTGAGAATCGATCATCTCATTGCAGACTTCACTAGATTTGGATCGACATGAGCAATCAGTTCTACGTGCCCTATCCTGTTTGGCAAAATAAATCGAAGTTGCCCGTGTAAAGATTTCTTGTCACGGGCCATGATTGTGAGAAGGTCATCCTTGGAGGCCTCTAACGCAGGAAGTGATTGTGGTAATTGGAATTGTGAGATGAGATTATTTTGTCGATCAACTAGATCCTCCCCAACACGACCAAGACTGTGTGCTAATCGAGCAGCACACGCCATTCCTATCGATACAGCTTCTCCATGCAAAAGTTTTCCATAGCCTGCCGCCTTTTCGAAGGCATGGGCAAAGGTGTGCCCATAATTGAGAATTGCCCTTAGCCCGGTCACCTCACGTTCGTCTTTTTCTACAACTTGAGCTTTTAATGCAGCTGAACAGGTCACCGCATGCATGAGCGAGGAAGATTCACGGGATAATAGCTCAGCCACATGATTTTCGAGCCAACCAAAGAACTCTTCGTCAAGGATGATGCCGTATTTGAGTACTTCTGCTAAACCACTCCTGTATTCTCGGTCAGGCAAAGTGGAGAGTGTCTGGATGTCCGAGAAGACCCCCTGTGGTTGCCAGAAACAACCAACAAGATTTTTTCCAGCATCGAGATTGATGCCAGTCTTTCCTCCGATAGCACTGTCAACCTGTGCAACAAGTGTTGTGGGTATGTGCCAAAGGGGCAGGCCTCGAGCAAAGGTTGCTGCAATGAAACCCACAAGGTCACCTGTAACACCCCCGCCGACAGCGATAATATGAGTGCGTCGATCCACTGCATGAAGAGCCATTGCCTCCCAAAGATCCTCAGCCTGACTGAGTGATTTTGAAGACTCACCAGAGGGGATAGTAAGTGCTTGGCATTCGATACCAGCATCTTTTATTGATGCAATGACGTTCAAGGCATGCGTGTCGACTGAGGCATCGCTTATGATCAGGCACCGGGTGACAGAATTGTCCTTCAATGTCTGACCAATTTGGCCAATAATGCCGTCGCCAATCAGTATGTCATACGACTGATCAGACTGTTCTTCACTCGAAATATGGACTTGGATCGTAGGCACGTTCAAGCAACACTTACCCGCTCAAGGTCATTCGGACTCACAGTAATGACACGCGCAAAGCCAGTATGCTGGCGGATGTAGTCAAGGTCATCAACTTCTGCTGGATTTGCATGCAAAAGTTTTTCAACTCGCAACTTGTCTGCCGATGACCAGTCTTCGTACTCTTCAGGCCAAATGGTATGGTGTTCAACAACAAGAGCTTCACGGTACGGGTCGAGGGCATTCGACATAATTTTTGGGCTCCAGACTATGCTAGGGTACGTGCAGGTGAATTATGCACTCTGAATGATCCTATGCAATATAATAGAGAGTATGGTACTTCCAAAAGCTGCAGGAAAAAGTCGTGCTGGATCGTTGCTTGTGCTGGTCATCCTGCTGTTTGGGGTCGGTGCTGCAATCGTGGCAATCTCGTATCAGAGGACCCAGACACAAAATTGCCTGAAGTTCTACGGACCAAAAGTATCACGGCACATTACAAAAGCGCCTGTGGTGGAACTTTGGAAGTTGTCGCCTGACCACAGCACGCGACATCTTATAGCGGTTCAGAAATGTGAAGTAACAAACGCACAAGGAATCGTGCACTTAAGGCGGGGATTTGTAGAAGATGCTGGTTTTCGTTGGGAGATTATGGGCCCTGCATCGCGATTGCCAATTGAAATCTGGGACTATGCCTTTGTGTTCCGCGATCCAGAGCTGGATGAGCAAACAGCAATCTGTGTAAATCTCGACGTCCAAGGAGGCTGGATGACTGTTGTCGGAAGACCTGGGCGAGTTGCACTTGGTCGACTTGGCAAGGGGCTTCAGGATTGGATTCAGGACGTAAATCCGGTCCACGAATAGCTCAAAACCCGTCAAAATCGGCCTGTTGTTTGTTGGAAACGCTTTCTATCCTTTTGGTATCATGCGATCAATTGCTGTAGCAAATCAAAAAGGTGGCGTCGGAAAAACGACAACATCCGTTAATGTGTCTGTTGGGCTTGCCCGTGCAGGTCGACGGGTTCTCATGGTGGATCTTGATTCGCAAGCACATGCCACCCTGCATACGGGAGTGACTCCAGCTTCATTTTCTCTTTCGGCTTATGATGTGTTAGCTAAGGGAGAGTCATTAGCAGCTGCGACAGTGTCTGCAGGGGATAACCTGTGGGTCGTTCCAGCACATCTTGATCTCTCTGCCATCGAAATGGATTTGGCGGGAAAGAGTGGACGTGAATCAATCTTATCACGCAAATTATTGGAAGACCCTCGTTGTTCAGGTGTAGCAACTGAGCCCTACGACTATCTTATCATCGATTGTCCACCATCGCTCGGACTTCTTTCACTCAATGCGATGGCTGCGGTTGATAACGTGATTTTACCATTACAGCCACACTTTCTTGCACTCCATGGACTCAGCAAACTCCTCCAGACGATTGAGATGGTGTCAGAGCATGTGAATCAAAACTTGCATTTACTTGGAGTGGTACTTTGTATGTTTGAGGCAGGCACACGATTGGCCTCCGAGATTGGACGTGATGTTCAAGATTTTTTTGAGTCTTCCTCAAAAAAACATCCCTCTTGGGAGGAAGCACGTTTATTTGATACGAGAATTAGACGAAATATTAGGCTTGCAGAAGCACCAAGTTTTGGGCAAGCCATATTTGACTACGCTTGCGACTACAATGGTGCTGAAGATTATGCAGCATTGGCTGCAGAGGTTGATCGACTTCTGTCAAGCGACCGTGAGCCGGTTCGGTGCGTGGCGTGAGAACAATTTTTTTCCACAGTCTCAACGTTTTCCCATGCGTCATAGCAACCAGGCATCCACCAGTATGATGAAGCACACGAATCAACTCCCACAAGAATATTCGTGGAATCATAATCCTCAGCTGACACGAGGTGGTCGCTCAAAGCGTCAGCGGTATGTGATGGATAAAAACTCATAATGAAATTGAAAATGTTTCCTCTTCAAGGGGAAAATCCTTGCCGAAACACTATCTTTTATTTTCGGTTGAGAGCCGTATCAGAAAACACTTTTGTTATGTAAAGATCGCTCCCAGAAAGATTGTGCTTTGCGAAAGACAGGTAATCAAATGGGCAAAAACAATTTTTTTCTACTCGTCTTCGTCATTTTTGGCATGTTTCGTATCCTAAAGTAAGTTTGTCGGCTATTTTTGGTTCTCAGGCGACACCATTTTGGCCAGTCTGGAGTTTTTCAATGCCTATGGCATTTCGTAGCTTTACCGTTTCGCTTCCTCTTATCTTCATTCAGCTGGGGGCATTATTTGTTTTCACAGCAGGTGCTCCTGCTTTGGCTCAGGAACCTGCGTATCGAGTGCTGGCGCCAGGAACACTTACTGTCATTCAGGCAAATACAGCAAATGAAGATACGTTGCGACGCGACCGAGACCTATTGGAGGTGTCGGTGGCGAAGGCTGATATGGCTTGGACTCCGAAGCAGGCTTCTCAAAACTCAACCCTTATGGAGCAATCGAAGGGAAGAGATTTTGTATTCGATACATGGTGTCTCGAATTTGCATTTAAGATGCCTCGACTCATAGAAGTGCAAGTGCCCGCTATCGATACAACTGGTGCACCATTCTTAAAGAGAAAGCAATGCTGGTACCTCATCTATCGAGTAAAGAATGTGGGATGGCGGCGCACGTTGGTGCAGGCTGATGACAAAGCTGAGGTTTCAATCGAAACTTTTGAAAAACCAATCCGTTTTATGCCACATTTCGTCTTGGAAAGTATGGAAGGTCTTTCAGAGGATGAAGGGTTGACATCATATCGAGCC
>JBDOMS010000124.1:0-4749 GCA_039831735.1 Pirellulales bacterium | reverse complement strand
CATTCATCCCGGCCGTCATGAAGTCACCTTAGCTGGACAAGTACTCACACTGACTTTTACTGAATTTGCTCTGTTGCATTTTCTTGCAAAACGGCCTGGCTGGGCTTACTCACGCACTCAGATTGTTGATGCTGTGAAAGGAGAGGATTATCCTGTCACAGAGCGATCAGTCGATGTTCAAGTCGTGGGCTTGCGCAAAAAGCTTGGAGCGTTTGGCTCACACATTGAAACAGTCCGTGGAGTGGGATATCGTTTCAGAAAATAGTCCTTACACCTTGGGCTTTCTCTATGCCCCGCACACGTTTCGTATGGCGCCTACTCGCCACATTTAGTGGATTTACCATAGTAGTGATGCTGAGCTGCTTTTGGATCACATCGCTACAAATGGCTCGCTTGGCTGATAACCAACCTGTGCAACTATTGCAGAATGCCATTGATGCTCTTGAACGGATGCTTCCCATAGATTTCACAACAGAAGACTCCTCTAGCTTTGTGACCGCCGCAAACCAAATCCAGCGAGCAACTGGTGTACGACTTTGCCTCTTTAGCATGGATGGAAAGGTCATCGCAGCATCTCAGGGCCAGCAGCCTGAAACTGATTTCACACTTGATATTCCACAAGTTTCGTTTCCCGCCGATCTCTCTTCTCCCCAGACGCGATTACGACCAACTTCTATAAGTAGCAAATATGATGCTGAAACAGGCATTCGAACAATCTTTATGACACGACTGCGAGGGGCTGAAAAACAATCGATGTCGATGTTGCAGGCCTCTATCACCACAGAGCAAACCGATAATGCACTATCCCAAGCACAAGCAACCACGCTCTTGAGTTACTTGGCATGCTTTATTGTTGTTATCCTTGTTGCAATTCTTCTTGCGATACAGATTGCACGCCCCATACAACAAATGGCAAGTGCTGCGAACAAAGTAGCGGAGGGTGATATTGATTCAAGGATTCCTGTTCCAGATGTATCCGAACTCTCAACTCTTGCATTTGCCTTTCGCACACTCTTTCAGCAATTAGAAGCTCGTAGTGTCACGATTGGTCGACAAGATACAGAACAAGAAGCTGTTCTCGACAGCATGATTGAGGGTGTACTCGCGATTGATGCCCAACAAAAGATTTTAGGAATCAATAAAGCAGCAGCAGATCTTTTTGACGTTAATATGGAGGCAGATATTGGTTATCCAATGCAGAGTGTTATTCGTAATCCTGATCTTCGACGATTTGCTCTCCAAGCGATCGATTGTAGCACGCCTCTCGAAGATGACATCATTCTCTCTGGTCCTCCAGAACGTACTATTCATGTTCGTGGTACTGCGCTTCGTGATATTTCCGGAAAGGGTGGAGCAGTGATCGTACTCAGTGATATTACTGATCTTAAGCATCTGGAAAATGTACGTCGTGAATTCGTCGCGAATGTTTCTCATGAGTTAAAAACGCCCATCGCATCAATCAAAGGATTTATTGAAACACTTCTCAATCGAAATGTTGATAGTGCAGAAGATCGTCAGCGGTTTCTAGAAATCATTCGTCGTCAGGCTGATCGACTTCAGTCAATCATTGAAGACCTTTTAGCCCTTTCGCGTATTGAGCAAAGCGAGGGCACCGGCTCCCTTGTGATGGAACGAACAGGTATCATAGATGTGCTTCACAATGCAAAACGCGATTGCCTTTCTGGACTGACCGAGCAAAATATCGATCTTGAGTTCCAATGTGACGAGGCGATTCATGCAGATGTTAATGCCCCGCTTCTCGAGCAAGCACTTATCAATCTTATAAACAATGCCATAAAGGCTTCCGAGAATGGAAACAAAATATTGGTATCAGCGAGATTAATTGTAAAACCGCACACCGCTGAAATACTTGAAATAGCAATTCACGATGAGGGGTGTGGTATCGAACCTCAACATCTTTCGCGACTGTTTGAGCGGTTTTATCGTGTTGATAAAGGTCGTAGTCGAGCAAGCGGTGGTACTGGACTCGGTTTATCGATCGTCAAACATATTGTACAAGCACATGGTGGATCGGTGAGCGTTGAAAGCACGCCCGGAGTCGGCACCAACTTTACACTTCAGATACCATTCAGTAACACTTGAATTGGCAATCCACTCCACTCCTAAAATGATTTTCGTGTTTTACTCCTCCGTGTTATCCTTTGCTTCTTCTGCTACTTCCTGATGGAAGCGAAGAATTTGTTTCCACGCATCGTTTGCACTCTCAGCATATGAAAAAAGATTTAAGTGCTCCTCAGCTATAACACCAGAGTCTGCAAGAAACTGAAAGTCTATAACTTTCGACCAATAATCGTGTCCAAATAAAATTACAGGCACAGGTTGCATGCGATGCGTTTGTCGAAGTGTGAGTGCTTCGAACATTTCATCAAGTGTTCCAAAACCTCCTGGGAAAAGAACCACGGCTGCTGCTCGTAAAATGAAGTGAAACTTACGAAGTGCAAAATATTTGAACTGAAAACAAAGTTCTGGTGTGATAAAGGGGTTTGGCTGTTGTTCTGCTGGGAGCTTAATGTTCAGCCCTATGGACTTTGCTCCAACATCGAAAGCACCCCGATTGGCGGCCTCCATAATACCTGGCCCCCCACCAGTCACAATGACATAGTGACGAGATTCATCACATTGATTATCAATTGACACAATTCTCGCAAACTCTCGGGCCGAATCATAATAATGACTCATTTCAAGAAGTCGTTTGCTCCGTGACATCTCTCGATTCGCGCTGTCATCGTCAGGATTAGCATTTAGCAATTGACGGGCTTCAAAAACCCTCCTTTCAGCTGCGGCTTGGTCAACAATTTGGGTTCCGCCAAAGACAATTACTGTGCTGGTGATATTATCTTCAAGAAAGGCAAGCTCGGGTTTACCAAGCTCCAGAAGCATTCGTACTCCTCGCATTTCCTGACGAGCTAGCACCTGATAATCTTCTTGTGCCAAGCTATAACTTGGTGACGACAGAATCTGCTCCATATTTTCAGCAGCAAGAGCAACGTCATCACCAAATAATGTGCTGGGAATCGCATCGCATGCTTTCCCTTTTGATGAAAACGTATTGTTTTTTTGGTTTTGAGATTTTTTCATTGCTTCTTTTATTGCCAGACCACTCTCTCAGCGAATTCTACTACATCTCCAGTTTTTGGAATATAGACAGACCACCATAAATGGTTTCTGTGTATCTTCAGTTTGACAGTTGGCCAACTCATATAGCAGAAGGCTTATGAGATCTGACGTAAACTTGGTCGTAAAGCCCAACTCGAAAAAGTCTTCTTAAAGCAGACGCGGTAGCCAACGAGATCGATAACGTGAGCATGGGTAAAGACTATGAAATACATTGATTCAGCATAAGCAGGAAATCTTTTCTCTTTTTTGCAGGGGCATTCAGTCCCTGAAATAGTCTGGATTCGACAAGCTTCATTTTCTCAGCGACCCCTTGCATAGGTTAGCGCCCTAGACACCGTTTCTGCAGAACCACTATGCAGTTTGATCACTGTGACTGAGATTTTTTTTGATCTTGTATATGACCGGCCATCAAAAGCTCTCCAGATTCAACCGCTAATTTTTCAAGCTGGATAATAGTAGTGCTTGGCCCATCTCTCACAGAAGGCGTGAGACATAAAACAAGTCGCCCGTTCATCCGCTGGAGATTTGCAGTGAGGCCAATATCTGTGAGCAACGAACTGAGATGTCGGGTGAAAAAATCAAGTGGAACTGGAATGCCCCCGGCACCAGCATCTAAAAGTTTGACGACGACTTGGTTCACTCCTTGCAACCACACCTCGGCTCGACACCAAATGGTCGTTGAAAGAAATCCCCAATACATTTTTGTGCCGATCGCAATGTGTCCTGAACCAAATTGTATACGTGGTGAATCAATATATTCTGGCAGGAGATCTGAATGATTTTTTGGTACATCAACTAACAGCCAGGCATTGATTTCTTGATCCTGGATAACAGCATGCCACGGACCTGATCTATCACGGACTCTACTTAGCGCCATAGTTTTTGAAATCATTCGTCGTGTGAGCAACTCTGCCTCAGCAGAATCTAGAACCACCTGCCGATAAAAATCTGGTGGTTGACGAAGTGCAAAAACAATCACAAGAGTAATCAGAGCAAGAATGCCAAGGACACAAAAAACCAACCAGAATAGCCAACGAGCAGCTATTCTGGTTGGAAATATATTCTGATAACTCTGCGTCTTTTCCATGTTCGCAATCTGCAAAGCAAGGTAACGCTCAGATTGTTGAATAGATCATCCTACACACCCAAGAACTCTTGGTAGAGGATGAGGCAATGTACTGGTGAGAGCAAGTTCAACCTCTTCGTCATCTTCAAGTTCATCTCGTAATACCCGCATGGACGGCGGAGCTTCTATCCCCAGCCGAACCTTGTCACCACCAACTCGGACAACCGTGACCACCACCGACTCACCGACACGAATCCGTTCATTTTGTTTGCGGGAAAGGACCAGCATGAATACCTCCTTAATACGTGATTTGGTGATAGTATTTTCGAGAACGTGTACATTTGTCAACCTTTCTTCTGACGTCCCTCAATGACTGAGAAATAGTTAAGGTCTGAGCCCCAGGGAATATCGTCTGATTAGGAAGACTTTCTTGGGTCCTCGGAAGAAGGCTCCGAGTGTGCGCATTGTGACGGCGATGCACATCAGAATGATTGAGAACGCAACAGCTTGTTCTCAATCTTTTGCATGCTGCTTCAGTCGCCTGT
>JBDOMS010000196.1:0-4750 GCA_039831735.1 Pirellulales bacterium | reverse complement strand
CATTGCCTAAGGCGTTTTGATTCCGTATTCCATATTGATCAGTTACGTAAGCAAACGGTCCTGGTGTAATCTGTGCACCACGGGCATTAAATTGTGCAACTGGATTTATTTGTCTACGATCTAGGACATTACCAGCAAATCTTATCCTAGCGCCAGCAAGAAATTTACATCCTGGTGTTACCACGTATGTAAACGTATTGTCTTGATTTTGAACAGGAACCACAGTAGTTGTCAGCTCACTATATTGGTTGATCACATCAGCATTGGCGGGGAGACGATCTAGGAGGTAAGTTTCCGGTACCCAGTATAATCTATTGCCAACAACGGACCATTGGTTCTGCCCCTGAGCCGCTGCTGTCTGGACTTGAGCCCATATCATTCCCTTGAATCTTGTACCTCTCGACCCAGCCGTAGTGATTTTAATCATTTCACTAGTCGTCGGTGGGTAGTGCACACCTAAATATTTGACATTGCTGAATTGGAAAGTTCTGCCAACCATGAGCTGCGCATCTCCAACAAGTGTAATTCCCGTTGTGGTGTCCGCGGGTAACATAAAGAAATCCATGCAAATGTTGTAAATATGTGCTGCGTTCGCCAGGGCGGCAGGGGAATTATTGTTCCAACTAGCCGCTACCAAATTACCTTGAGCTGAATTAACTCCTAACCAAGTGGAACTGGTGAAATCACTCTTGTATCCCATGGATTCTATCGAGTTCATTTTCAGTGCCTCATCTTGTTCCTGAATCTGAAGTGCGGTCAGGGAGACAGAGGTGTCCCACTCCATAAGACTTAACCGTGCATCATTGGCTAAAAAGTCTGGCTGTCCCAAATCCACGGGATCGAAACAATAAATCGGTGATTTGAGCCATGCGCCATATTCTAAACTAGAGTTCGTGTGTCGTCTGAACATTTGGTAACATTCTTCCTGTGATGGGTTGAAAATAATGTCAGCCCGCTGATTTACGCGACAGTGGATATTTTCCAGCAAGCACGATCTGCGAACATTACCCATGATGTAGGGATTCTGCTCAGTATCTGAAAGTGATGCATAAAGATAAATTTTGGTCGGATAGCTTAGGAGTCGACTTGTTACACGTTGGAGACTTGTTGGGCTTACTAATGAGGCCTGGGGTGCAATTAGCTGGAACGGATTTGACTGTTCATATTGGTGTTCAAAGCACCTGAGGTTGTAGAAGCTTTTCATCGGTTCAATGTATCTGACATATTGAACTTCCAAATATGGTTTCTCCGTATATTTCAGTTTCATTCCACAAATGAAATCAGCGGTTCGCCGTATAGATTCTCCTAAATGTAGTATGTTCGGAACTGTGCCAAACTCGAACAGTTTACACGGAATTGTTCGACAGCTGCTCAAAGGTAATCCAGTCATTTCTGTACCCATACGCGCATCAAACCGCGACGGATTTGTGTCAAAATTCAATCTAAGATGCAAATCTCTCACATAGGGAACTGCAGTATTTGAGACACGGGCTCGTGCCTGAAAAGGACCCAATTCGAGATAATTGGTAATGAGACCTTTCCACGTCTTTCCGTCATAGGAGAGCTCATCCTGAAACTTTCTTGCTCTTTCAATGAACGGCCCATTGTGTTCCAGAAGTGAAAACGCGCTGTCTATGGTCCTTGCATTGTGATCTTCAATTCTTACAATATTAGCTCGCCCACCGGTGAGTACATCGGTATAGTTAGGTGGATCCGCCCCGTCGCTAGTTACCACAGTATATTGGTCTGAAACTGGAGCATGAATATCCCTGCATACGATTGGTTTGAGCGAGTGGTTATCTCCGTATGAACTGGGACCTGTCCCTCTGTAGCATGCATCCAACACACGACGGTAATCGTTTACCTCAGAAAATATTCTGCCATTGATCGTGAGAGACGATTGGCGAAACGCACCCATAGGTGACTCAGCAACAGCAATATTGCAAGCGGGCCTTTTTGATGCAACACGCATATCCAACTCCGCTGCTGCGTCTGGCATATTCGCCAACGTGATAGCTGCCGCCCTGTACGCTTTCATTTCCAGCGGCAAAACTAGCTTAACAGATTGCCAAACCATGGACTGGTCGGGTTGTTGGATTTTCCATGTGAGAGTATCAAATCTTGCATAATCCTGTGTGACTACATCCTCGATACAAGGATATTTCCGAGTAACAACAGGAAAAACGGGTGCCGAACGTTCAGGCTGAAATTCAGGCACGTTCACATTATAGGGGACACCGGTCAGCATATTGAAGTCGCTCATTCTCTTTTCTTTTCATTTTAAAAAAATGGGAAATACTTTAGACAGTGCGCCTAGCAAATATTCCGATGAAATTGATGATGGGCAAACCGGAACCTATGGTGGATCAGTAGGCGGTTCCTACATGGCCAGTTATCGGCAAGATTCCGCAACAGCCGAATCGATGCAATATGGGGACGGCAAGTTACAATTCGGAGCAAAGATTGTTCAAGACATCGATCCTGGGCCCAACCAGATGCAACTCTATGTAACAACCAATGCGGGGAAGAGGCTTTACATAACACATGATGGTCAACTAGCACCTTACGCTTCCGATTACGTAAAACAGGCGGCAAATTACGGCAATGGACCCGCGGTGGCCATAACGGGTAGTCCACTTAACCCCCATTACAGTATGTGGTACGCACAAGGGGGGGATCAGCACGATGCGTCTAACTCCTGGACTCCAATCCAGATTAATAGCAAAAAAGACGTGATGATGGCGATGCAGAGTGGAATGCAAGGGATGGATTACAATGCAAAGCACGCGACTAGTTACGGGCAAGCCTCGATTAATCCGTTTGGCTCCCAGGAAGGGTCGGACGTTTGGACGGGAGCTGCTCGTTTCGACGATGCGGTGACGGGAATTGTGAGTCAACTTGTAATCCCAGTTGCTGAACACTTCCTGGACGCTGTGGTTCCGTTTGCAAGTACAATCCTGGGGGTGACTGGAGCAAATAAAGCTCTACAGGGTGGTTTAGATTCAATGATCAAGAATTCGCATGGTCAAATGTACAAATCGTCCACAACTTTTGATCCGCAAATGAGTAATATCATAAAAGACCCCCGTTTGAGTGGATATTTGCAACAACAAGAGGATCAGTCGCACGGATTCATTGCAAAATACGGTCCATCGGATTATGCAGCTAGCTCAAAGCTTGCTCAGGATACGCCACAACAGCAGTTAGCGAAAGCGCGGGCTCTCACGGAAGAGAATCAGAACCTTTACGTCCAGGGAGCGGTCCAACAGATGAAAGATTTGTCCGCTAAGCTGCAAAACCTGGCTCCAAATGCAGATCCTGCGATATTTCAGCAAATTAAGACCGGTCTAGGTATGGCACAGACAAATCAGCAGAAATTGAACGTAATTAACCACTTTTCAGCACAACTGCAAAAGGAAGTATTGCCTTTAGTGGGTCAAGGGGGGTCGGATGCCGCACCTAACAGTCCCTCTACTCCGAAAACCCCCGTAACCAGTGGAAATCCGGGTGCATCTGCTCAAGTTGGTCACCCGACTCTCTCTATTAATGGTACGCATTCCAGTCATCCTGGTAAACCAATTACTTCGGGAAATTTCGTACCTCCTGTACCGATCGGCTTTCCGTAAGTAACCGATGGGGATTTATTTTAACTTCCCAGTGAATGGCCAATCAGCCCTATTATACAGTCTCAATGACCCTCTGCGGTCCCTGGCTGGTAGTTGTTGGATTCGTTTCAGAGGAAGAGGCATATTGCTTATACAACGTGCCGTTCGGGTCTAGCAGTTCTATTACGTTCTGCAGCATGTCTCTTTGGGTGACAACCTGGGAACGAACGTGTTTTAGGTCATCCAGTTGGGCTTCACAATCGAAAATATAGCAATGAGATTCGCACTTACTCTTGTTCAAACGCTTCCGAATACAGTTCATAACCATCAAAACAACGGCTGTGAGAAGATTTGAGATGCTAGCTCCCGCAACTGTGGCACCTATTGCGCTCATTTATTCTTCACGTAGAAATCGCGTGCAACATCTGGCGTGTGATGCATCTGTCTAGCTATAGTTCTCGCTTCCTCCAAAACCTTCTTATCAAATTTGTGTGTCAAAAAGATGGATCTTAGGGCGCTGGTGGATATTTTCTTGCGGAAATGTTTGTAAAATAGCCTCTGCAGGAACTTCGTGAGTGAATTACGGGTCATTGGGGTACCGTTTTGAGTCCACAAGAGGTCATTTTCGTCATAGCGGTCTTTCAACATCTTAACATGCTTCTTCAGTAGGGTCTGGAGTGGCTTTGGGAGCATCTGCATAATTACACCATGCTTCTTTTTGGTCTTATAGTCAGCCCAATAGACTCGGTAACCACCTCTAGCCATTACTAGGTTATTGGTCGTCTGCTTTTCCTGTTCACTGAGTGAGCTCCAATCAGACTCGGTGAGATATCTCACGGTAGACCAATCATTCCTCACAGGTGGCATGAGAGTATAGAGATGAAGCACCAAATTCTGTTGCAGCAGTTGAAAATCACTCTTATTGATATGCTTTCGCTGATAATAACGAGCAAGACGCACGGACCTTGCAAGGAGTTGTCTCAACTTGACTATTTTCTTCCAATCAATGTACTTGGCGGCCTGCTTCTCTGTCATCTCGCCCTTTGCAGCAATCACATCCTTCTTCTTGTTAAGAACTCCTATTTGTTTCACGAATGCAACACGTTTCTTCGTACCGTTGGTGAGATCTAACCCAACTAAGGATG